>JAHEMB010000361.1 GCA_024643915.1 Rhodothermaceae bacterium
CCCTTCCCGGTGAGGCTCCCGTCGAGGAAATTGCCGCTGTAAAACTGCATTCCCGGCTCGGTCGTGAACACCTGCATTAGGCGCCCACTCGTCAGCTCGTGGACGGTGGCGGCGAGGGTCAGGTCGTCGCTCTCCGGATGGTCTTCGGTGAGCACGAAGTTGTGGTCGTAGCCCGGCCCGAAGCCGATCTGCTCGTCGTCGACGTCGATGCGTGCCCCGATGGCCGTCGGCTCGCGGAAATCGAAAGGCGTGCCTGCCACCGGGCGGATCTCGCCGGTCGGGATGAGGGTGGCATCGATGGGCGTGAAGGCGTCGGCGTTGATCATCAATTCATGACCGAGGACGTCGCCGCTGCCCGGGCCGGCGAGGTTGAAATAGGTGTGCTGCGTGAGGTTGACGTGGGTCGCCTGGTCTGTCGTCGCGTGGTAGTCGATGACGAGTTCGTCGGCGTCGGTGAGCGTGTAGACGACGCGCACCCGGAGCGCGCCCGGATAGCCTTCTTCGCCGTCGGGGCTGGTGTAGGTAAGGACGAGGCCCCGCCCCTGCTCGTTCTCGAACGGTTCGGCCTGCCACACCACCTTGTCGAAGCCCTTGAGGCCGCCGTGCAGGTGGTTCGGCCCGTCGTTCGTGGCGAGGACGTAGGTTTGTCCGTCAAGGCTAAATCGTCCCTCTGCGATACGGTTGCCGAAGCGCCCAATGAGGGCGCCGAAGTAGGGATGTGCCTCCAGATAGCCGGCCAGGTCGTCGAACCCCAGCACTACGTCCTCCAGGTCGCCGTCGCGGTTGGGCACCTTCAAGGCCGTAATGATGCCGCCGTAGTTGATGGCCTGCACCTCTAGGCCGTTGGCATTGGCGAATGTATATCGGTCGATGGATTCGCCCGAAGGCGTAACGCCGAAAGCGGTGCGCGTCACGGTGTTGGTCCCGTCAGTCATGGCTGTTGCAGGTTCGGGAGCGGGCCGCGCACAAGCCGCCAGGAGAAGTCCTGCCGACAGACAGCCTACCTGAAGAAAAGAGCGACGAAGGTTCATGGGAGGATGCGCTGGATTCGGTCGAGGTGCCAGGCCTTTTATTTACCTTGGCCGATCTCTGTTAAGGGGAGCGTGAGACGGCCCACGGCCGCGCTGCCGGGACTGGAGCCGGTGAAGACCTCCCCGCCCTGCCCCGTCTCGGCCCGGTAGCACGCAGCGATTTCCTGGACCTGGGAGGCCGCCGCGCGCGTGCCGAATGCGGCCACGGTGCCCCCACTGCCGCCGCCCGTGATCTTAGCACCGAAGAGCCCGCGCCCCGGTCCGGCCGCGCGCACCAGGTCGACGAGTCGGTCGGTGCCCTTGCTGCCCAGCCCGCAGGCGCCATAGCTCTCGTGCGAGGCAACCATGAGCCGGCCCATCTCCAGCGCCGCCTCGTCGCGCTGCGGCAGTTCCGCCAGCAACGCGGCAAAGCGTTGCACGCGCGCGTGCTCGTAAATCGGATGCCGGGTCGCCGGCCCCACGGGATAGGTGCGCTCGGGATCGACGTGCGTCGCCGTGTCGTCGGTGCCGTCGTAGCGGTCCAGGAAATCGCGTCCGCCCAGACGTTCGGGCAGGACGTCTGCAAACCATCGCCCGTATGCGCCGGGTGTGACGTTGGCGAGGTAGCCTTGCCAGGCGGCGTGCGCGGAGGGGCCGGCGGCCTCGGCCAGGATCCGATAGCCCATGAAGGCCGCCGTGCGCACTGTCCCGTAATCCGCCCCGGTGACGGCGTGGCGGATGCCCGAGTCGATCCCGTAGAACTGGTAGCCGTCCGGCACAGCGACGTATCCCTCGACCGTGGCGGGCTGGCAGCGCAGGCGCAGAAGGCGTTCCTGCCGCCCGAGGGTACACGTCATCTGATCCATGATGCCGCACGGCGCCCCGACGACGTGCTGCTCCACCCACTGGCAAGCCGCCGCCAGCACTTCCGGAGTCATCTCGCAGCCGAAGTGCGCGGTGATCGCCGTCATCGCCGCCACCTCCAGGGCCGCCGATGAGCTGACGCCCTTCCCCTCCGGCACGTCCGACCAGATTAGCAGACGAAAACCGGACGGATTATCGGGGGGCTCGGCGCTTCGGTGCAGGCAGTAATGCACCAGCCCGATCACGTAGGCAGCCCATCCCATCTCGGCGTGGCCGGCGAAATAGGCGCGGAGGGCCTCCTGGGTCCGGAGCGCTCCCGTGCGCAATGCATCCAGCTCTACGCTGAAGAAGCTGGCGCCCTCGGCGCGGAGCGAGACGAGGGTGCAGTGCGCCTCCTGCTGCCGCTGCAGGGCAGCGTACGTAGCGCACGCGAGGGGCAGCTCGAGCACGAGAGCCCCACTGTAGTCGGCAATGCCGCCCATCACGTCGAGGCGGCCCGGCGCGCGCGTGATCGTCAGCGGTGCGGCACCCAAGAAGAAGGCCCGTAGGCGGGGCTCCGCATGCTGCCGCAGGGCACGAAGGTGCTCCAGGAAAGGCTGGAACCAAGTCTCCGAGGCGGAGGAGGCGGCGTCTGCGGGAAGGGGGTGTGCGTTCATCTCAGGACGGGCTGCCGGTGGGAGATCCTGCGAGGAGCCCGCGCCGCGCCAAGGCTCGTTGCAAGGCCGGCTCGACGAGCGCGCGGAGACGTGCGTTGGCGTAGCCGACCCACGCCACGTCCGCCTCTACATCGAGCGGCGCGTCGAGCGGTGCCCCCCTGCCATCGGTGAGTTGAACGCCGAGTGCTTCGGCAATGAAGGCCGTGCAGATGTCGTAAGGGTGGCAGGCGAGCCCGCCGGCCAGACCACGTTCCTCGTACACAGGCTGCATCAGCGGGCGCAGGTCGGCGATGAACCGGTCGTGCCCGGCCATCAGCTCGTAGAGTTGTCCGCCGGTGGAGGCGTACTGGTCCTCGAAGCATGCGGCCTTGCCCGGCTGCGGCGGGCCGAGGATCGCCTGCACCACCTCTTCGTCGATGGCAGCCAGCACGTCGCGCACGCCGGGGAAGAAACGGCTGATGGTGACGAAGCCGTGCGCGAGATCGGCCGCGCGCGAGGGCTGGAGCGTGAGCGGTTGCCAGGTGTCGCGCATACGGTCATAGCGGCGAGCCTCCACCGGACCGCCCCGCAACGCCCACATCTGGTCGCTCAGGTGCTGCTTGAGGAGGGGGATCTCGGTCTGCACGGCCAGCACGAGGTCGCGCAGCCGCGTGTCGGCGCCCCGGTTGGGCGCCACGCCGGTCAGGATCCACGCGCTACGCTTCTGATACATCAGGCCGCGCGTGCCGTCGATGGGATCGGCGATGACGCGCCAGCGGCAATCCGCCTCGTCGGCGCCGTCCGGCAGCACGCGGCGCCCCCCCGGCAGGCCCTCCATGATGAGGCACAGCGGATGGGCGGCGGCGAGGGGCGCCAGCCCCTCCACCATCAGGTCCTCGCTGACCCGGTCGATGGCGTAGATGGTGTCGCCCTCGCCCGCGCCGTCGGCAGCTACGGTAGTGAGCGCCTCTTGCGACTGCCGGGCACAGGCGGCGACGACGCCGTCGCGGATACGGTCGTGCAGGCGCAGGAGGACGGGCAGCAAAGGCCGGGCGTCAGGCATGGAGGGCAGCCTGTTTGTAATGGACGGCAGGGACGGCCTGTAGCTCTGCGGCCTTCGCCTCGGGCGCCGAATCATTGATGAAGTTGCCCCCGCCGATCTCCGGCCCGGCCAGGTACTTGCGCAGGCCTGGCTTGCGTAGCGGGGGGTGGAACTCGATGTGGAAGTGGAAGCCAGGATGTGGCAGGCCGTCGGTGGGCGCCTGGTGCAGCACCATCACGTAAGGAAACGACGTGCGCCAGAGGTTGTCAAACCGGACGGCCGTCTCTTTGAGCACCGATGCAAACGCCTTCAACTCAGACGTGCTCAGGTCGGCGAGGCTGGCGTGCGTCTGCCGGGGGGCGACGAAGGTTTCATAGGGATAGCGGGCGAAATAGGGAATGAACGCGAGGGCGTCGGCGTTGGCGGCGAGGAGGCGGCGGCCGTCGGCCTCTTCGGCGGCGAGGATATCCTGGAACAGCACTCGTCTTTCCGCTGCCAGGTACGCCGCAGACACCTCGGCTTCGAGCGCAATGGTTTTGAAGACGAAGTTCGTCGCGTAGATCTGGCCGTGGGGGTGCGGGTTGCTCACCCCCACCGCCTCGCCCTTATTCTCGAACATCAGCACGTGCCGGACCTCGGGCCGCGCGCCCAGCTCCCGGTACTGCGCTTGCAGCGCCTCCAGCAAGCCAGCGATCTGCGCCGTCTCCAGCTCGGCCAGGGTGAGGTCGTGCCGGGGCGTATAGCAGACGACACGCGCGCGGCCGTCGGCGCGGCGATTGCGGTAAAGGCCCGGCCGCGCCGCCACCTCGGGCGCATGCGGCCCCACGCACGGATGGTCGTTGTCGAATACGAAGACGCCGTCGTAGTCCGGGTTGCGGGCGCCGGAGACGCGCTCGTTGCCGGGACACAGGTAACAATCCGGCACGTACCGAGGCAGCGACGAGGCGGCGCCGGGGGTGCGCTCGCCCTGCCAGGGCCGGGCGCTGCGGTGGGCCGCCACCATTACCCACTCCTGCCGCAACGGATGCCAGCGCTCTTCCCAGGTCATTTTTCAGGTCAAAATTGCGGTGAAGGCATCGGCTTTTTGCGAGGTCCCGTCGGGTTGGCCTGGCGGCCCCCGCAGGCTCCTAACGGGGACCTGGCACGCAAGTCCCCGCCAGGAAGGTACCCGCCGACGCATCACTTCACGAACATCATGCGCTTGACCTCCACGTGCGCGCCGGCCTCCAGGCGATACAGGTAGAGGCCGCTGGCGAGGTGCCCCGCCTCGAACGTCACCGCGTAAGCACCGGCCCTTTGATGCGCGTTCACGAGGGTCTGCACCTCCCGGCCCAGCACGTCGAACACCTTGAGGGTCACCTCGGCGGGCGCGGCCACGTCGTAGCGGATGGTCGTTGCTGGGTTGAACGGGTTGGGATAGTTGCCCACCAGGCGGAACACGCCGGGCGTCTCGCCTATGCGCTCAACGGGCGAG
>JAHEMB010000362.1 GCA_024643915.1 Rhodothermaceae bacterium
CGCCGTGCCAAGGAGCGCCAGCAGCACGCCTTCGAGCAACACGTGCCACAGCAGCTTCGCCCGCGAGGCGCCGAGGGTCCGCATGATGGCGAGGTCGTAGCGCCGCTCTTTGAGGGCGTTGTACAGGGCGATAAAAACGCCGAGTGCCGCCGCCAGGATGAGGATAGCCGCAAACGCCCGCAGCACGTCGATGCCAACGCCGAGGAGCGACAGGAGGCGGGCCGTCTCGAAGGCCGGGTCGGCGGCTTGCAGGTTGGTCTGCGTATTAACGAAGCGGGGGAAGAGCGCGGCGGCCATCGGCGAGCTGTATTCGATGAGGAGGGCCGTCAGTTCGCGCGGCGGGCCACTCGGCGCGCCGCCCGGCGGCGGAGCCATTCCCGCCCGCTGTTGCATCATCATCAGCGGGTTGGGCGGCATCGCCGCTTCCGATGTGTCGGCGGCGGCTTCTTCCTCGTCGTGATCGGCTTCCTCATCGTCGTGGATTTCCTGCCCATGGACGGCCCACACTGTCTCCACGCTCGTCAGGATGAGGCGATCGAGGACGGTGCCGCTCTCTTCCAGCACGCCGACGACCTTTAGGGGCCGCTCGCCATGCTGCTCACCGCCCATGCTCAGCCCGTGCGTCGTCGTGATCTCCGATCCCGCCGCCAGCCCGAGGGCCTGGGCCACCTCTGCCCCAAGCGTGACCTCCATCGGCGCTGCCCACAAGGCACCCGCCGCCACCTTGCCTTCGTAATGCGCCGGGTAGGCCTCCGTGGTGCCGACGACGCGGTAACTCTGGTAGCTATCGCCCAGGGCGAGGGGGATGGCGTTCGCCACGGCGGGGTTCTGCTCGATCATCCGCGCCTCGCTCAGGGGGATGTTGCCCGTCGGCACGTCAAGGTGGTAGATGCTCGACAGGATGAGTTGGAGCGGACTGCCCTTGGCCCCCACCACCGCGTTGAAGCCCTCGGCGTTGCGCCGCAGGTTGTCCTCAAACTGGCTCGTAAAGAGCAGCAGCACCACGATGGTGGCGATGCCGAGCGCCAGCAGCAACACGTTCAACACCGTGTTCAACCGGCGCTTCCTGATGTACGAAAAACTGAGCCTGGCGAGATTCATCTAATTGCGGAGTGCGGATTGGGTAGAGTAGAAAGCAGTGAAGTGATCTCCTCATCGATTCGTCGTCTCGTCGGTTCCTTTCACGCCGGCACGCCGCTATCAAGATCGAGTTCGTTCTCGAAACGATCCTTGACGCGCTGATCGTGTGTGGCGATGACGAGGGTGGCGTCGTAAGCCTGCGCCTGGTCCAGCAGCAAATCCAACACCTGGCGGCTCCGCACATCGTCGAGGGCCGAGGTGGGTTCGTCGGCCAGGATCACGCGGGGGCGGTTCATCACGGCGCGGGCGATGGTAACGCGCTGCTGCTGGCCGTAGCTGAGTTCGCTCGGATAGGCCCCCGCCTTATCGGCAATATCGAGGCCGGCGAGCACCTCTCGGGCGCGGGCGCGGTCCTGGGGCAACCCGGCCATGTAGGGCGCCAGCAGCAGGTTGTCCTCCACCGTGAGGGTAGGCAACAGGTGCATCTGTTGGAAGACGATGCCGATGTGGCGGCCCCGGAAGCGATCGAGAGCAGCACCGCTGAGACGGGTCAGGTCCTCCCCCGCCACCACCACGCGGCCCTCGGTGGGCTTGAGCAGGCCAGCCATCACGTGCAGCAGGGTCGTCTTGCCGCTCCCCGAGAGGCCCAGCACCAGCCAGTGCGCGCCCTGCGCGCCCGCGAAGTGCGGCAGGTCCAGCACCACCTCCCCGTCGTACGCGTGGCGAACGTTTTCGAGATCGAACATGCAGAAGGGCGCCTAGAGGAAGGGGATGATGACAGGCCAGGTTACGTCCATGAGGGTCTCCTGCCCGAGGCCGCCCGGCACCTTGCTGCCCTCAGCGTAGCGACTCAGCCGGATGCGGAGGGCCCCCTGCGCCGTCGCCGTGACGCCATCGGAGACGGAGACGAACGTGCGCAACCCGACGGGATTATCGTCGCCTTCCTGCTGCGGCAAGTATTCCGACTCCTTGTCGGCCGCATCCACCCGCAAGGCGCCCACGACGTTGCCGGCAGGCTCGTAGATAAGCTGGTAGATCTCGGGGTTGCGCTCGACAGTTTCGGTAGGATTGCCGGGGTCGGC
This sequence comes from Rhodothermaceae bacterium, assembly GCA_024643915.1. Lineage (GTDB taxonomy): Bacteria > Bacteroidota > Rhodothermia > Rhodothermales > JAHEMB01 > JAHEMB01. Next base: position 2,163 of record JAHEMB010000362.1, read on the forward strand.
GGCGGAGGCATTGCGCAGTTCGAGCGTGCCGGCATAAACGACGCCCGGCAGCAGTTCGAGCATTTCTCCCTCGCCTGCGGCCACGTCGAACGTCGCCATGATCGGGTTGCCGAAATTCTGGGGGACGAGCGTCAGGACGAGGTCGGTCACCTCGAGGTCGGCTTCTTCCTCATTGCCGCTGCTGTCGCAGCCGGGAGCGAGGAGGAGCAGGAGAAGGGAAAAAACGATCCCGGCAGATCGGAGAAGGAAAAATTGTCGAGGCATGAGAAAAGAACCGGATGGCGGAGCGAGGAAGGATCAGGGGAATTTCTCGGTGGCGCATGATAAGAGCAATGCTATTGCGCCGCCCCATCGCGGTTCCCCCGCCCCGCGTCCTCAGGCGGTAAAGCGCTCTTCGACGCAGCCGGGGCAGTCGAGCCAGACCTCAGCGGGGATGTGGGCGAGGGCCTGCGGGCTCTGGCCGCGCTCGAAGACGGGCCGGTAGAGCACCTCGCCCTCGTGGTGCGGCGAGCCGCAGGTGTGGCACGCGATGTCGTCGGTGAGTTGCACGGGCGTGTAGCCGGCGACGACCCAGCCGTCGTGCCCTACATGCGTGGCAAGGCTTTCGAGCGCCGCCCGCACCGTCTGCGACTTGTTGCCGTGGTAATATTTGTCGGCCAGCCGCTCCAGGAGCTGCACGGCGTCCGCATCGAGCGTGAAGTTGAGCCGCTGCATCTACGTTACTCGCTTACTCAGTGCGCGTGGTCGTCCAGGTGACAGGCAGCGCCGTGGGCGCGGCAAGCGCGCCAGTTGCGCCAGTGTCCGGCCACCAGCAGGACGCTGCCGAGGATCGTCACCACCGCCGCACTCATCTCGCCGAAGGGACCGAACGCCGCTGCCACCACCAGCAGCAGCCCCGCACCCAGCAGCCCGGCCGCCTGCCGCGAGCCGTGCCACCGCCGCGCCCCCCACATGGCGTACCCGGTGATGGGAATCAAGACGAGGGCGAAGGCAACGTGCAGCCACGCGTGGAGGGTGAACGCGGCGGGCCACAGCGGCAGCACCGCCAGGGCAAACGGTGCAATGAGGCAATGCACCAGGCACAGCCCGGACACCCCGATGCCGACGCGATCCCACAGATCGGCGGCGATGTTGGAGAGCGTGACGTCCTGCAAAGCTGACTTATTAATCATGGGCAGAGAGAAAGCGTAAAGCGTGTGTACAAACTACACATCCCCATAAACACCCGCAACCGCGCCGGGTTTCTTCTCTTGCTTTTCGCTCCATTTTCCCCTCCCCTACCGCTCATCCTCCGAAACCCACCCGGAGTTGGAGCCGCACGCTGCGCCCCGGGTTCAGGATGCCGAACGGCTTGAAGCGGCTCAGGTGGTCCACGTAGGCGGCGTCGAAGAGGTTATCGACAGCCAGCACCGGCATCATTAGGACGCCCCCCATGCGAAGTTTTGCACTCAGCACGAGATCGAAAACGGTGTAGCCGTCGGAGGGCGTCTCGGTGGAAAAAACGTCATGCTGGGCCGCGACGAAAGTGGGGCCGAAGGTAAGGGTGGCATCGCGGAGCGGGCCGAGGCGCTCGCCGGCAAACGCCACGTTGAGGGCCAGCCGCGCGGGCGGGGTGAAGGGCAGCGGCTCGTCGAGATCGAGGTTGCGGGTGCGGACCACGTCGCCCTTGAGGCTGAGGTGGAGCCAGTCGAGCGGGTGCGGGTGGAAGTCCGCCTTCACCTCGCCACCCCACAGCCGCGACGTGGCCTGGCCGTACTGATAGACGAAGAAGCCGGACGCCGGGTCGACCTCGTCGGTTTTGCGGGGGAAGATATAATCGTCGATGTGATTGACGAAGCCTGTGGCCTCGACGTAGAGGTGGCGGCCCAGCCAGCGCACGGTGGCATCGAGGCTCAGGCTTTCCTCGGGGCGGAGGGTCGGCTCGCCGCGCTCGAAGCGGAGGGTGCCCTCGTGAACGCCGTTGCCGAAAAGCTCGACGAGGACGGGCGCCCGCCAGGCCCGCCCGGCGTTGAGCGCGAGCGATACTCCCTCAGCGGGTTGCCACGCGAGGCCGAAAGCGCCGGTGGCGGAGGTGTAGTCGCGCGTCTGCGCCGTCACGCCGAGGTCGTCGTTTTCGTCCGCCGCGAGGCGTCGCAAATCCAGGCGCAGGCCGCCACTGAGCGTCAGGTCTTCCAGCAACAACTCCTCAAACGCGTACATGCCAAGGCTCCAGATGCGCCCGCCGGGAATGAGAGATTCCTCGCCGAGGGTCTCGTTGCGCTGCGCCATCCCGCTCAGGCCGAGGGTGCCGAAGAGCCGCCCGAGGGGCCGGTGATGCAGCCGCGCGTCGGAGGTGAAAGTATTGAGGCGGAGAAACAGGGCCGGCTCCTCCCCCGCGCCCTCCTCCTCCTCGAACTCCTGGCGGCGGTTCTGCTGGAAGGCCGAGACGAACTCCAGCCGGTGCCCGCTGAGGCGCTGGTCCAGCTCCAGCTTCACCTTGTCGTGCGCCACGCGCTGATACGGCAGCACGATGTCGAAGCGCTGCACATCTTTAAGGATCAGCCGGTCGTCCGGCTCGAAAAGGCCCAGGTCGCTCTCGAAGCGTTCGTACTGCGCCGCCAGCGCGCCTTTCCGCCAGGCCCGCCCCAGCCGCACCGCCCCGCTGATCTCCTTCAGGCCCGTGTTGGGCACGAGGCCGCCGGGGGTGTCGTAGCTGCCCGCGCGCTTCCAGGTGAAGCCACCGTCGTAGGCGAAGCCGTCCAATTGGCCCCCGGCTTCGAGGTGGGTGGCCGCCTGGCGGGGGTTGCTTAGGGCTTGCAGCGTCAGGCTGCCCGCGAGGGGGGCCTCGTAGGCGAAGAGGTCCGGGCCGGTGGCGTGGAC
>JAHEMB010000363.1 GCA_024643915.1 Rhodothermaceae bacterium
GTTCGTGCAATCATCCGATGTTTATTCGTGAAAGCGGGAGCGCTCGAATCTCATCCTGAGCATGGAATCTCAAAAAGGGATCCGAGACGATCCTACCGAAAGAACGGGAACTCCCTCCAACCGTAAAAGCCAACCCTACGCGCCTGAGACGCAAAGGGACCGCTTCTTTGGGGGCGGCATACCATTTGTAAACCTAGGGTAGCGCAATCAGCCTGCTCGAACTGGAATCGCAACTATGGAAAGGACGACCGCGCAATCGAACATGCTCACCGCCGGCATCGACGTCATCGACCGGGCCTGGGGCGGTCTGTATCGGGGAGCCGCCTACCTGCTCTATGGCCCGGCGGCTGCCGGGCGCGGGCTGCTGCCCTTGCTGTTCGCCCACGCGGGCGCCTCACGCGGCGAACGCTGCCTCTACGTGTCGGCGGGCCGCCCGAGGGACCTTACCCTCCAGGCGTCTTCCCTCGGCTTCGACTTGCGCGCCGCCTCGGACGACGGGCGCGTCCGCCTCGTTCGCATTCCCCCCGTTTTCGACACCAGCGAAGAGGGAGATGAGGCCCTCGTCAACGCCCTGCGCGGCCTGGCCGCCGAAGCGGCGCAGCACCGCCCCGACCGCCTCATCATCGACGACTTCACCCCGTTCGTGCAGTTCCGCTCGTTCGAGCGCTTTGGCCTGTCTCTGTCGCGCCTTTTCGAAGCCCTCCCCGAAACCTCCACGCTCATGCTCGCCCTCGGCGAGCCGGCCAGCCCGCAATCGGAGCGCGTCATTCAGTTCGTGCGCAACCAAGTCTTCGGCACGCTCCACCTGGAACTTACCGAGGCCGAAGAGGCCTCGGCCCGTCGCCTTACGCTCGTGCCCAACATCGGCCACCTCCGGCACGAGGTGATCGATGACTGGGACCTCGAAGCCATCGTCGAAGCTGCGCGGCATGTGTCGGCGACCGAGACGGCGCCCTCCCCTGCCGAGGCGGCTGCCGACGAGGAGCCTGCGGCTGACGGGTACGAAGCGACAGCGCCTCAGACCCCAGAAGAGATTGAGCCGGAAGCTGCCCTGGAGGAGTCGCCGACGGTGGATCCGCACGATTTCGCAGAGCGAGAGACCCACGAAGAGCCGGGGGCCGCTGACGAAGAGGCCTACGAAGAACCAGAAGCAATCACACCGGAAGAAGAACTAGCCGAGGCGGAAGAACCGGCCGCAACGGAAGAATTCTGGGTGGATGACCCGGCAGTCGAACCTGCCGCCTCGCCGGAAGCCGAGGCGACCGCGTTCGAGGAGGATGACTTGTCGGCCGATGCCGCGCCCGATGAGGCCGAGCCCGAGGCGTACAAAGAACCCGCGCTGGGCGAGGCCGAGGAGTTGACTTACGAGGAGCACACATCCTACGAAGTCACGGAAGAGGACGAGGCTGCCGAGACGCCGGTTGCATTCATGGCGGCCGACGAGGAGCCGTTCGTCGCGGTATCGGCCCAGGAGGAGGAGTGGACCTGGGAAGACGAGGAGGAGCCGGCCTATGACGCTTACGAGGAACCGACTGCCGAAGACGCTGATGCCGAAGACGAGGAGGAGGAACTGAAATATTTCGCCGCGTCGGAACGACCGGGTGAGGACGAGCCAGAGGATGAAGCTGAGGTCGAGGAGGATTCAGGTCCCTTCGGCCCGGCCCCCGACTTCTCTCTCGACGATCCTGTGAGCGCCCCGTCGGCGCCGTTCGTGCGTGCCATCCCGCTTGGCCGCGCCCGCGCCGAGGAGGTTGCCACACTCGAGGTGGAAGCCACCGGCGCCTTCCTCGAAGCCGACGATGAGCTTGAGGCCGAAGACGCCGAAGTCTACGCTTCCGAAGCCCCCGCCATCGGATTCGATGAGGACGAAATTATTGCCTTCGAAGAAGAGGAGGAGGTTCACGACTACGAGGCGTTCTTCGAAAATGGGGGCGCCATCGTTGAGGAGATCGACGATGAGATTGAAGTGGAGCTGCTCAACACCGCAACCCTGCCGGACGTTGACTACACCGACCGCGTAGCGTTCAGGGTTCGTCTCCAGCAGCATTTCCTTCGCCGCGCCGTCAACGGCACGCCGTTCCTGTTGATTGCCATGCGCATGGACCGGCGTGAGGACCAGCGCGTTCGGCCGTTCGACTTCGATTTTCTCCAAGACCTCATCGCTACCGCGCTGCAGGAAGAAGATGACTTGCTGGTGGATCTGGACCAGGAACGCCTCATTGTGCTGCTGGGCAATCGACCGGCGGCCGAGGCCCAGGCCTTCTTCGGCCAGTTGAAAAACCGGCTCCGCGACGAAGCGCCGCATCAATCCGATTACTTGCTGCACTCGGTTTCGGCCATCGTGGTCCCGGACGGCCGCCCCTTCGACACCGCCGAGGAATTCCTGACGTACGCGCTGGATCAGCCCTGACCCGGCGGCCCCGTCTGCTCCTGCCCATAAATCTATGGATGCTGCCGTGTTCCTCTCCGTTCTTATTCTGCTTGTAGCCCTAGCCACGCTCGTGATGACAGGGCTCATTTACCGCCATCTGCGCGCCCAGCCGGAGCGCCGCGCCGTTCGCCCGACCTGGAGCCAGGCCGATATTTCTTCTGCCCCGCCTGCGCTCGACGTTGCCCCGAAGGATCCGGCCAAGAAGTGGGCGTCCCCACAGCCGGATGCCCTTTTGCCAAGCGTGAAGCAAGACGAAAAGCCCCCCGCACCGCAACCCGTCGGCGACGGCGCGTCGGGCGAGCTGGAAACGCCTTTCCGCTGGAACGAGCCGAAGCCCCCTGCCGCTTCCACCGAGCCGGAACCGAAGCAGGACGACGACGAAGGCTTTGCGTGGCTTTGAGCGTTCAGCTTGAAAAGAATTTGCCTATCTTGGACGCGTTCGCCGGCCTCGAACAATTCCTCTACGTTGCCGCCGGACTCGTCCTGGCGATCTACGGCTATCTGCACTTTCTGCCCTGGCTCGAAGCGCGGACCGGCGTGAAACCGGATATCGATGAGCGCACGCGAACCATGCTGAAAAAGCATCGCCAGCGAAGTGCTGAACCGGAAGACCGCTAGCTCCTGCCCCGAGCGCTTCTTCCTTTCCTATCATGGCGCGAAAGTTTCGACGGCCTCCTCCTCCACGCTCCGCTCGATTGATCAGGAATCGCTTGCTTCTCGTCTCCGGCGTTTTTGCCCTGCTGGCCGGGGCGTTCGTGCTGGGGCCGCGCCCCGAAGTCGATACGACCCGCCGCCCCCTTTCTCTGCCTAACGACCTCGATGCCTACCTGGCCCGCACCGAGGCACGCTTCAATGATGTGCGGCCCGGTGCGGAGAAAACCATCGTCTGGGCGGATTCGCTGGGCTCAAGGACGGAGGTGGCGGTCGTCTACCTGCACGGCTTCTCGGCGACGCGGCAGGAAACCCGCCCTCTTGCCGATAGTGTGGCCGCCCAGCTGGGCGCCAATCTTTTCTATACACGCCTCGCCGGCCATGGACGCTCGGACGACGCGATGGCCGAGGCGTCGGTGAATGCTTGGCTGAATGATGCCTACGAAGCCGTTGCGGTGGGGCGCAGGCTCGGGGAAAAGATCCTCCTCATCGGCACCTCCACGGGCGCCACGCTCGCTACCTGGCTGGCCGCGCAGCCCGACATTGCGGACACCCTGCTCGCCCTCGTTCTGATCTCTCCCAACTTCGCGCCGAAAGACCCCAATGCTCGCTTTCTACTATGGCCGTGGGGCGGGCTCCTTGCCGAAATGGTCTCCGGGCCGTACCGAGAATGGGAGCCTCACAACGCCGATCAGGGCCGATACTGGACGACACGCTACCCGACAGAGGCGCTCCTTCCGATGATGGGCCTCGTAGGGCTGGTTGACGAACTGGATCTGGGAGTAATTCAGACGCCAGTGCTTGTCCTCTATTCGCCCAAGGATCAGGTGATCGATGAGACCCGGGTCGAAGCGCGGTTCGATGACTTCGGCGCGACGCGCAAGAAGCTTTTCACCATTGAAGAAGCGGGCGACCCATCGAACCACGTCCTGGCCGGTGCTGTCCTCTCGCCTGAGAACACGGTACCGCTGACCGAGGAAATCGTGCGGTTTGTGCGGTGACGGCGGATCCCAATGAGACAATGCGAAAAAGGCGCTGCCGCACGAAGCGACAACGCCTTTCTCCAACGGAAAATCTAAACTTGAACGAAGCTTACTGCTTCTCCTCATCGGCGTCTTCGTCAGCAGCCTCCTCTCCCTCGGCCTTCGCTTCGGGCTGATCGGCAGGTTCGGCCTCCTCCGTCTCCGCTTCAGCCTCGACGGGTTCCGCACTGGCTACAGCAGAATCGGACTGGGCCTCGGCCGTCTCGGTTTCGGCGGCAGGCTGCTCGGCCTGCGCCTCTTCGACTTCCTCAGCAGGAGCTTCGGGCGCCTCGGCAGCCTGTGCCTCAGCGATGGCTTCGGCCTCGGCGTGCGGTTCGGCGCGTTCGGGCACAGGCACCGCCTGTGCCTCGCTCACCGGCTCCTCCACCACGTCCGTCGCCACGCCCTTCTCGGGCAGCTTCTGATCGGCGGTCTGCACGGTGGCTTCGGTAGCTGCAGCGGCCTGCGTCGCCTTTTTGCCTCGGCGGCCCCGGCCACTCCCACCGCGGCGGGTACGGCGGCGTCCGCTCTTGCTCGTCTCCGGCCCTTCTGCGCCAAAATCGACGAGTTCGATGACGGCCATCTCGGCGCCGTCGCCGGCACGCTGGCCCAGCTTGACGATGCGCGTATACCCACCGGGACGGTCGCCCACGGCGTCGGCAACCTCCGTGAAGAGGGTCGTCACGGCCACCTTGTCCTGCAAGTGGCGGAAGACCTCGCGGCGGTTGTGCGTGGTGTCCTCCTTGGCCCGTGTCACGATGGGCTCGATATAAACGCGCAACGCCCGCGCCTTAGGCAGCGTGGTGGTGATGCGCTTGTGGGCGACGAGCGCCGTGGTGAGCGCCGCCAGGGTCGCCTTCCGATGCGAATGGGTACGGCCCAGCTTATGTCGCTTTTTCTGATGTCTCATGGCATT
>JAHEMB010000364.1 GCA_024643915.1 Rhodothermaceae bacterium
GCCAGCACGGCGGCCTGCGCCGGCTCGGGCAGCGGGGTGGCGGGCGCTGGCGGTGCGGCCCCGTTCGGCGCGGCGTCCACGAGCGGGCGCGCGGGGAGGCGAACCGTGACCGTGGTGCCGGCGCCTACCGTGCTCTCGACGTTGAGGGCGCCGCCGTGCAACTCCACGAGCTGACGCACGAGGGCGAGCCCGATGCCCGTCCCCTCGCGTGGCCGCGTCGCCGAGCTGTCCACCTGGTAGAAGCGGTCGAAGAGGCGAGGCAGGTGCTCGGGCGGGATGCCCACGCCGGTGTCGCGCACGGTCAGGCCCACGGCGCCGTCGGCCTGCTTCCGTACGGCCACTTCCACGGTGCCGTCCTCGGGGGTGAACTTGAAGGCGTTCGAGAGCAGGTTGAGCACCACCGTCTCCAGCTTCTCGGCGTCGAAGACGTAAGGTAGCGTCTCGGTCTCGGGCCGGAAGCGCAGCGTGAGGCGCCGCGTCCGCGCGAGCGACTCGAAGGCGGCCACGCGCTGGCGGAGGAAGATGATGAGGTCGTGCTGTTGTGGCCGGAGCTGGAGCTGCCCCGCATCAAGGCGGGAGAGGTCGAGGAGCTGGTTGATGAGCCGCAGCAGGCGCTGGCCGTTGCGGGTGGCGCGTTCGAGCTGGGGCCTGGCCTCGTCGAGGGAGGCGTAGCGGCCGGCCAGCAGGTCGCTGAGCGGGCCGAAGGTGAGCGTCAGCGGCGTGCGAAACTCGTGAGAAATGTTGGCTAGGAAGCGGCTCTTGAGCGCGCTCGTGTGTTGCAGCTCCTCCGCTTGCGCTTCGAGCTGGGCCGCCTGCGCGCGGATCTGCTCGGTGCGCGCCGCGACGAGGCGTTCTAGCGTCTCCTGGCGGGCCTTGAGGCGCCGCACGCGAAAGACATAGAGCGAAGGCCCGGCCAGGACGAAGAAGACGGCTACGAGGCCGTAGAACCAGCGCGTCTCCCAGAAGAAGGGCTGGCGTGTGATAGCGAGGGTGGCCGCCTCCTCGGTCCAGGCGCCGCCCAGGCCCGCCTTCACCCGAAACGTGTAACGCCCGGCCGGCAGGTTCGTATAGGTGGCTTGCCGGCTGGCACCGGCCTCCTTCCAGGTCGCATCGTAGCCCTCCAACTGGTACCGGAAGCGCACGTCCTCCGGGCGCGAAAAAGCCAGCGCCGTGTATCCGATGTCCAGGTCGCGCTCGCCTGCAGCCAGGGTCAGCGCGCCCTTTGTTTGCTGTGTGCGGTTGTCGATGGTGACAGCCTCGATCACCACGGGCGGGGCCTCTGGACGTTGCACCTCTGTAGGGTCAATGATGACGACGCCGTCCTGCGTGGGAAACCACAACCGCCCGTCGGGGGCTTTGACGCCCGCCGGCTGCACGCCGCCGTTCCCCTCGCGGTTACGCATGCCGTCGCGCTCGGTGTACGACACGGCGGTCACCGAGGCGGCGTTGCCCTTTGCAAAGGCGTTGAGTTCGGCGTGCTCGATCCAGAAGATACCCCGGTTCGTGTTGAACCAGAAGCGACCCTCGTCGTCTTCGAGGATGCGGTGCAGGCTGTTGTCGAAGAGGCCGTCTTCCATACGGAGGCAGACCACATCGGCACCCTGCAGCGCCGCCCCCCCCCGCCGATCCAGGCGGCACAGGCCCTTGTCCTCCGTGGCGATCCACAAGAGTCCGTCGGCGTCTTCGTAAATGTCGCGGACGGCGTTGGAGGCCAGACCGGCGGCGGTGGTGAAGGCCTCGAACGACCCGTCGTCGCGGTAGCGCAGGAGCCCGCCGCCGTTGGTGCCGAAGAGCACGTCGCCGCCTTTCGTCTCGACGATGGCGCGGACCCAGTTATGCGTCAGCCCCGTCTCCGTCGAGAAGGTGGTCCAGGCCAGGCCGGTCTCGGTAGGTCGGCCCAGGAGCAGGCCGCTTTCCCACCCGATCCAGAAGCGCCCCTGTCGATCCTCGTGCATTGCCCGGACGGCATCGCTCACCTTCGGCTCAGCCGAAGCGAGATCGAGCGAGGCGACGCGCCCATCGTGCAGGCGGCGCACCCCTTCCATCGTCCCCACCCAGAGCACACCGCGGCGATCCTCATGCAGCGCCGTGACGCAGCACGAGGCGACCTCGTAGGTGGTGACGGCCTCGCCCTGTACGCGCGTCAGCCCCTTCGAGTCTGCGCCCCATATCCCCATCCAGATCGTACCACGGCGGTCCGCCAGGACGGGGTAGATATTGCGGCCCGGCAGGCCCTCGGCTTCACTGATCGTGCGCAGCGTACGCGGCCGAAGCCGGTACAAACCGTCATCACCGGCCACCCAGATGTTGCCTTCCCGGTCAAAGAGGATCTGGTTGGGGGACGAGGACAGGCGCAGGATGGGCATTTCATCGCGATAGACCCACCGTCCCTGAATATACCACCGTGCGCCGGCAGGCCCCTTCATCATGTGAAACGCTTCCCCCGGCTCCACGCTCGAAACGGGCTGTGAGGTGCCGTCCCGGTAGGACCACCATCCACTTGCTCCTCCGAACCAGAGCGGCCCGTCCGGTTCGGCATACAGCATGCCGGCATTGCGCATCAAGGAGCCGCGTGTCTCTGCAACCGGTTCGAATCGATCTCCCCGGAAGCGATACAGAGCGTTCACGTCCGGAGCGATGGAGAGTAGGGCCCACAGGGTGCCGTGGGGGTCCTCATAGAGCGCGCTTATCGCGAAGATGGTCGGCAGGCCCTCCTGTGTGGTGAAGCGCTGCACCGTGTCGTCCGTCCGAACGCGGTACAGGACCTCCTTTTCGCCACCAAACCACCGCGCTCTCGTACGGCTGCGCAAAAACACCCGCACGCCTCCGGAAACCGTCTCCGGCAGGAAGCGGTGCATCCGCCCCCCGGCCACCAACACCGCTCCGCCGTGGGTCAAGACCCAGAGTGTATCGCCCTCAACAGCCAGGGCATCGACGGAGCCCGGCACGCCGTCCTCCTCGTCAAACGCGCTGAATTCGTCTTTGTGGTAGCGGATCAGGTCGCCCGGCTCGGTAATCATCCACAGCGCGCCGTCGTTATCCGCGACCAGGCTTCGAAGCCGGTTGCTGACGAGGCCGGGGCTATTGTCCGTATTGTAAACAGTGAAGCGATACCCGTCGAAGCGGACGAGGCCGTCGAAGGTGGTCATCCACAGATAGCCGTCGCGGCCCTGCAAAAGGCTCGTGACGCTGTTGACGGGTAGGCCGTCTTCTACGGTGAAATGCTTGACGAGGTAGTCCGCATGCACCTCATAAGCCGGTGCCTGGGCCAAGGCACGCTCAGGCGCCGGGCCGAAGTGTAGCACACCGCTCAGAAGGAGCGAGTAGCAGATCGTGAGCAGACCTGCAAGAAGGGAGGATCTGCATACACACCACATCGGCTTATGCCGGATCAGGTGGGGGATGCGCGCAAGCGACTGACTGGGCAGGATAGTGAAAGCAGCACGAAACGATATCACTAGCTGTTAAGGGAGAGCTAAAGTATGAAATGCAAGATCAACAAACAAGTTCGTTACATATTGAGCAACCCATAGCCTGGCAACCCGGCGAAAGCAAAGCCCATACCGCCACGCCCTCATCCTCCTCGTGCTCGGCTAGGGCGATTGTCAACCTCCACACCACGGCTTGCGCCACCGTGTTGACGTCGATCTTGTCGTGGATGCTGCTGACGTGTTTTTCCACGGTACTCTCGGAGATGAACAGCCACCCCTCAATCTCGTCGTTGGGGTGGACCCGACGTACAACCACACCGCAAGGAAGGGCCTCAGCTGATAGAAGATTGCCAGGTGCCCGGCCAGCTTTATCAATCCGTTCTTACCAAACATAACCGGTTCGATAACCGCCCCGGCATCTCCCCTACGGCGAAAAGCCGCAAGTGCCCTTCTAACGGGCGCTTGCGGCTTTTCCTTTTTGCCTTTCCCTCTCAAGTGCGGGAGGCCTCGACCTGCGCGTCGTAGCGCGCACCGGAGTCGCAGAAGAACACGGTCGTGCGCCTCAGGACAATCAAGCGGTTCACGAGCCAGGCCTGCCACCGGACCGGAGGGCTAGATGAAGATGATCTGCGACCCCTCTCCTTCGGCCAACGCGTACATGTCGCCCACGGTGATGACGCCGGAGAGATCGTCGATGAACTCCTCCTCGTCCAGCTTGAACATCTCGACGGCGAGCTTGCAGCCGTAGATTTCGCCGCCCCCGGCGACGATCATCTCCATGAACTCAGAGACGGGCGGGATGTCCAGCTTGTCCATCTCGTTGCGCATCATCGTCGAGGCAAGCGCCTCGAAGCCGGGCAGGCCGCCGAGCATCGTCGGGAGCCTGTGCATGAACGCAGGGTTGCCGACCGTAGCCGTGTGGAGGTGATCCTGCCGGTCCTTGCGGATAGCATCGAGACCGAAGAAGGTGAAGAACATCTTGGCCTCCATGCCCTCCATGAGGGCGCCGTTGGCCATGATGAGGCCCGCGTAGACGTCCTCCAGCGTGCCCTTGGACACGATCACGAGGACTTTGGTGACGGGGTGTTTCTCCCCGTTGGCCGGGATGGGATGGGTGAAGGTGGTTGGGACTTCCATAGTGATAACCTCGTGGGATTGTGTTCGGCGGCGTCAGACGCAGCTGGCGGGTTTGGGAATGCCGGCAATCTTGCTGGAAACCTTCAGGGGGCCGCCGGGGAAGAGGTCATAAAACTCCTTGATGCTGACCAGGCCGGATTTGCCGAGGCGGCGGATCGTCAGTGGCGTGCCCTCGGCGTAGCGATCGCGCAGGTAACGCAGCACCTCGAAGTGCTTGTCCGTGAGCGCGATGCCCTGGTTCCGGGCGAGGTCGTGCGCCAGGTCCGGCGTCCACTGCGCGGGGTCAGTGAGGTAGCCCTCCTCATTGAGGTCTACGGTTGCGGTACCTATGGTCTGCTGCATGGTCTTGTCGGATGGAGTGGTTAGAGTAAGGTAACGTGGTTAGGCAGGCTCCGCAGCAGGCTCGTCGGTCTGCTTGCCGAGCATCGAAAGGTGGTTCGTAACG
>JAHEMB010000365.1 GCA_024643915.1 Rhodothermaceae bacterium
TTTGTGGCGGAAGCGAAACTCGAACCGGCGGCTCTCCTCCGGGTGGGCCTGGATCTCGGCGTAGAGGGTGCGTAGCGTGGCGGCATCCTCGGGATGGAGAATCTCGTCCGAGTCCCGCCCGAGGCGCTCTTCAAGGGCGTAGCCCAACAGCCGCTCGGTGGAAGGGCTGGCGTAGCGCAGGCGTCCGTCAAGCCCCATCACGGCGATGATGTCGGACCCGTCTTCGATGAGGCGGCGGAAATGCTCCTCGCGCTTGCGCAGTGCCTCCTCGGCCTGCACCCTATCCGTCACGTCGCGAGCGACGGCGATGATGACGTCCTGCCCGAAATAGGTCGAGCGCGTCAGGACGACCTCTTTGGGGAAGAAGGTGCCGTCTTTGCGCCGCCCCCACCAGTCGAAGCGCTGCGGCTCGCCCGCCACGGCTTTCTTCACGCGTTCCATCGTCGCCTCCACATCTACCCGGGCGGGATCGGCGAGGAGGGCGGGCGTCTGGCCGATGAGTTCTTCGCACGTGTAGCCGTAGGTGCGTACCACGGCTTCGTTGACGTTCAGAAAACGTCCGTCGAAGCCTTGCACGTAGACGAGCTCGGTGAGGCTGTCGAACAGGCCGCGATAGCTTTCCTCGCTCTCCCGCAACGCCTCCTCGGTCTGCTTGCGCTCGGAGATATCGACGAGCGAGGTGGCGATGGCCGGCTGCCCGTTGAAGACGAGGCGCTGGGCGGAGAGCGACGTCCAGCGGGGCGTGCCGTCGAGGCGCTTGATGCGCAGCTCCAGGTCGCGCACGTACCCCTGCTGCCGGACCGTATCGAGCACGCGGGGTCGGTCGGCCAGGTCGAAGTAGAAATCCGGCGTCTGGCGCCCGACGAGGCTGCCGGGCGGAGCGCCGAGGAGGGCTTCGAGGCGGTCGTTGGCGTAGAGCACGGCGCCGTCCGCGATGCGGCTCAGCAAGAGAGGCGTGGGGCTGGCCTCGACGATGGCGCGGAAGCGCTGCTCGGCCTGCTCGAGCGCGGCGGTGCGTTCGGCCACACGCTGCTCCAACTCGGCATGAGCCCGCTGCAAGGCGGCCTCGGCCTGCTTGCGCTCGGTGATGTTGCGCACACTGGCGAGGATGCGGTCCTCGCCGAGGATGGGGACGCGGTGCAGGCTCACCTCCACCCACAGCCGCTTGCCCCGCTTGTTGCGCACCTTCCACTCGAAGAGTTGCGGCTCGCCGGCCATGGCCGCACGGATATATTTCTGCGCGTGGGTCACGTCGTAAGGAGGTGCCCCGTCGCTGATGCCGGCGATGCCGAGCTGTCTGAATTCCTCCAGCGTGAAGCCGTGCAACTCGCACGCCTTCTGGTTCGCGTCGTAGATCGTTCCCGTCTCGACGTCGTGGACGAAGATGGCGTCGCTGGCAAGCTCGAAGATGGTGCGGTAGCTCTCCTCAGAAGCGCGCAGGGCCTCCTCCGCCTCTTTGCGTTCGGTCACGTCCTGCCCGGTGCCATAGAGGCGGCGCACGGCGCCGTCCGGGCCAACCTCTGCCTCACCCCGTGCCTGTACGATACGCACGGCGCCGTCGGGCCGGACGACGCGGTGGTAGCACTCGTAGGGCCGACCCTCGCGGCGCGCTCGTTCCACCACGCCGAGGAGGGTCTCGCGGTCGTCCGGATGGACGTGGGCGAGGAAGGCGTCGAAGGTTATGCCGGCGGGGTCGAAGGGGAGGCCGTAGACGCGAAACATCTCCTCGGACCAGGCCACGCGGTCGCTCCCGACGACCCAACTCCAGCTACCAATGAGGGCCAGGTGCTGCGCCTCGCGGAGCTGCCGCTGCTGCTCGCGCATGGCCTCCTCGGTAGCCTCGCGCTCTTCAGCCAGGCGCAGGTTTGCCAGCCCCGTGGCGGCGAGAGAAGCGATCACCTCCACCATCTCCACATCGGCGGGGGTGTAGCGGTCGGGCGCATAGCTCTGGACGGAGAGGAGGCCCAGCACCTCGTCCCCTGAGAGGACCGGGGTGCGGATGGCCGAGGGCAGTGGATGCTCCGCCTCGACGAGGGGCCGGCCCCACACGGCGAGGTCGTCGGGGCAGCAGGTGAGCAGAGACCGTCGATCTTTCACTACGCGCCCTTCAAGGGTGCCGTCGGCGGGGAGGGGACCGGGCGGGAGGGGGAGGCCCGTGCTGCCGCAGGGGCGGAAGGTGTGCGTGGGCGGATCGTAGGCCAGCAGGTAGAATACGTCGCAGGGCAGCACGCGGCGGCACGCGGCTTCGAGCACGAGGCGGAGAGCTTCGTGGGTGTCGGTGCCGATCACGCCGGCGGCGGCCTCGGCCACGGCGCGCATCCGTGCCGCGGGGCGCAGCGCGTCGAGCATGCCCTCCCCGTCCGGCGTTTCCTCAGCCAGGAAAGGCTGACCGTCTGCAGGGGTGGAGGCAAGGAAGACGGAGTCGTCCATGGCAGGAGAAGCAGCGCTGAAGGAGAAAAACAGAGCGACCACGTCGCTGCTGACAAGCGCCTACGGTTAAAACTGCTTCCCTAGAAAAGTGAGGCATTCCCGCATGAATCACCCCTTCTTGCCGGCTCCGCCTCAGAATTGCCGGGTTACAACTTTGGTATTTTTCAAGGGTTTCCGGCGCAGACCGGGGGCGATATTTTGACGCCTGAAGGGCCCCAGCGGGCAGGCAACGCCCGAGTTGCTTTCCGTTCCGGCGGCGTTTTAATTTTGTGCGCCACCGACGATGCTTTGAGGAGAAGGCATTGCGGAAAGAGCGGATAAAAAGCCCTCGGGGCGAAGCGGTGTTGCAATGAAAGAACAAGTCACGCTTCAGGAGAAACTGAAGATCATCGCCCTCTTGGAGGCGATGGCGCTAGGCATCGCGCTTTTTCTGCCGATCACGCCGAGCAAAACCGGCGACGGCACGAGCGACCTCGCTCCCTTCTTCATCGACGATCCCAGCTACCTCGAAAGCGTGGCGGTCGGCTTCGTGGCCGTCAACGCCCTCTTCCTGCTCCTGGCGTGGGCGTGCTGGCTCTACTGCGTCTTCACCGACTGTTCTGCCACGCCCGAAAAGGATCTCGGCGCACCTCCTGCCGAGGAATAGTCTGAGAGAGGTAAGTAGAAGTAGGCCCGCAGAAGTACGGAGGTATTCTGTGGCGAGGCGGCATGCCGACAGGATGAAATCCTAAATCCGAATATCGAACGTCGAAACGATGCAGATCCCAGAGCGCGGTCGTGTCAAGGCCCTTTTTCGGATTTAGGATTTCGATATTCGAGTTTGGAGGCGCCCGTAGTCGCGCGGCGCCGTGGCCCGAGCATCCCGCCTGTTCTTCTGCGCAGCTACCTACCCTTCTAAAACAAAGGTAGCAGAAAGGCCCGGCACTTCGTAGCTTAGCCCCGTCTCGTACCATCGCGAAGCTCGCCCTCCCCCGGCCTTTTACCTATGGAAGCTACCTCGCGGCGCGCCTACTGGAAAACGAACCTGCGGTACTTGGCGGTGCTGCTGGCGATCTGGTTCCTGGTCTCCTTCGGCTGCGGCATCCTCTTCGCCGAGCCGCTCAACGCCATCCGGCTGGGCGGCTTCAAGCTTGGCTTCTGGTTCGCGCAGCAGGGCGCCCTCTACACCTTCGTCGTGCTGATCTTCGTCTACGTAGCTCTCATGAACCGCCTCGACCGCCGCTTCGACGTGGATGAGGAGTAATAAGAATCGAGGAAACGAGGAATCGAAGAAACGAGGAGGGCCGAAGTGTCAGCTTTTCTTCGATTCCTCGTTTCTTAGTCTCTTCGCTTCATTCCTTCCCCGATTCCCAAACGTATGAGTGTACAAGCCTGGACCTTCCTCCTCGTCGGCCTCTCGTTCGCCCTTTACATCGGCGTGGCGATCTGGGCGCGGGCCGGCTCGACGGGAGAGTTTTACGTGGCGGGGGGGCGCGTGCCGCCCGTCCTCAACGGCATGGCTACCGCCGCCGACTGGATGAGCGCTGCCTCTTTCATCTCGATGGCCGGCCTTATCTCATTCATGGGCTACGACGGCTCGGTCTACCTGATGGGCTGGACGGGTGGTTACGTCCTGTTGGCCCTCCTCTTGGCGCCCTACCTCCGCAAGTTCGGCAAGTTCACGGTGCCGGACTTCGTGGGGGACCGGTACTATTCGCAGACGGCGCGCGTGGTGGCGGTGGTGTGCGCCCTCTTCGTCTCGTTCACCTACGTGGCCGGGCAGATGCGGGGCGTGGGCATCGTCTTCTCGCGTTTCCTGGAGACGGAGATCAACACGGGCGTGCTGATCGGAATGGGGATTGTGTTTTTCTACGCCGTCCTGGGGGGAATGAAGGGCATCACCTACACCCAGGTGGCGCAGTATTGCGTGCTGATTTTCGCTTACCTCGTCCCGGCCATCTTCATCTCGCTCCTGATGACGGGCCACGTTATCCCTCAGATCGGCTTCGGGTCTGAGCTAGCCGGCGAGCCGGTCTACCTTCTCGACAAGCTCGACGCGCTCAGCCGCGACTTGGGCTTCCATCTCTACACCGGCGGGCAGAAAAGCACACTCGACGTCTTCTTCATCACCGCCGCCCTGATGGTGGGGACGGCGGGACTGCCGCACGTCATCGTGCGCTTTTATACGGTGCCGAAGGTGTCGGCGGCACGGTCGTCAGCGGGGTGGGCGCTCGTTTTCATCGCGCTGCTTTATACGGCGGCGCCCGCTGTGGCGGCCTTTGCGCGGACTAACCTGTTGCAGACGGTCTCCGAAGCGCCCTACGCCGAGGTGCCCGCGTGGTTCAAGAACTGGGAGCGGACGGGCCTCATCGCCTTCGAGGACAAGAACGGCGACGGCCTCATCCAGTACGTCGGCCCGAACGCGGCGGTGGAGAACGAGTTGACGATTGACCGCGACATCATGGTGCTGGCGAACCCGGAGATCGCGGGCCTGCCGACTTCAATTTTTGCCGGACCCGAGAAAATCACCCCGGTCTCGTTTAACTTGAGGAAAATGAAGATTGAAGCGCCGAGCACTAAAATTATGACGAGAAAAACGG
>JAHEMB010000366.1 GCA_024643915.1 Rhodothermaceae bacterium
CGCTGCCAGCGCGGGAGGCCGGTTTACCGCCGGTGCTCGACGACAGCGCTGAAAAAACAGGCAACTTTTTTCCGCAAACGCGGGCTACTTCAGATCTGTGCGTGCGCTACCTCAGATCTGTGCGTGCGCTACCTCAGATCTGTGCTTGCGCTACCTCAGATCTGTGCTTTGCGCTTCAGATCTGGGCTTGCGCTTCAAAACTCATTCAACCGGCCTCGAATTCGAGCCAAACCGAGTCCATTTTTATTTAGCGTGCAAAGAAGAAGCCACGATCGTGGAGGAGGGAGAGGGGAGGAGGGAGGCATAATCCGGCTCGGCCACCCAGCCCAGCGGCACCGCCAGGCCGAAAAGCAGAAGCAGGATGGGCAGAAAGAGGGCCGCGAGGGCGCCGCCCGCCCCGAAGAGCGCCCACCAGAACGGCTCGTTGGTTGGTTTCGAATAGCCTGACATATCCATCTCCCGTTAGAGAATGATCCACGCAAGCACGGCCGAGACGACAACCCACGCGGCGTAGTTGGCTCCTGCCACGGCCCAGGCAGGTACCCGCGTTTTGCCCACCCGCATGACGAGGGCCTTGGGGGCGAGGTTGAACCAGGTGACGCTGTGGAAGATCAGCATGGCGAAGGCGAGAGCGTGCAGCACAAGGGCGAGCGGCGAGGCCAGCCAATCCAGGAACGCCGCGTACGCCGCCGGTCCCTCAGAAAGGGCGCGCACGAGCAGCACCAACTCGACGGCGAAAAGGGCGACGAACACGCTCGTCAATTCACGCGCGATGAAATGGATGTGCGCCCGCTTATGCACCCACCAGAAGATCGGCATCCGCTTCCGGTAGAGCTTCGGGTAGAACTGCCGGTACCGAGGGTAGTGAGACATTTGATTGCGGATTGCGGAAGGATTTAGGGGGTGGGCATTATCGGCTCCAGGGGAGGAGCTTCGATTTCCACCAGGCGGTGGTGCTGGCGACTTTGTAGCGCTGGATGGCGCCTGCCGGATCGACCGCTTTGGGGCAGACCGTGGAGCACTCACCGACGAGCGTGCATTGCCACACGCCTTCGTCCGTAGACAGGATCTCCATGCGCGCGGCGTTGCCCTCGTCACGGTTGTCGAGGTTGTACCGCTGGGCCAGGGCAATGGCGGCGGGGCCGATGAACTCAGGTTCGAGGCCGTAAACGGGACAGGCTGCGTAGCACAGCATGCAGTTGATGCACATCGCGTACGGCTTGTAATCCATCAACTCCTCGGGCGTTTGCAAATACTCGCCCTCTTCCACCGGCTTCTCTTGTTCGCGCACGACCCACGGCATCACCCGATTGAGCTTCGCCATGAAGTCGTTCATCTCGATGACGAGGTCGCGCAGGACGGGGAAGTTGGCGAGGGGTTCGACACGGATGGGGCCGGGGCGGTAGTCGGTGAGGAAAGCGGCGCAGGAAAGGACGGCGTCGCCGTTGACCATCATGCCGCAGCTCCCGCACACGCCCATCCGGCACGAATGCCGGAACGAGAGCGTCCCGTCGAGCTCGTCCTTGACGTAGTTGAGCGCGTCGAGGATCACCCAGTCCTTGTGGAGGGGCACCTCGTAGGTCTGAAACGTAGGCGTCTGCTCCTCTTCGGGCCGGTAGCGGAAAACCTCAAGCGCGATTTTTTCCATGCGTCCTTCTTCAGTCTGGTTCGAGGCTTTCTCCTCAAGTGGCAGTGAGACGAGGAATCGAGGAGTCGAAGAATCGAAGCGTCGAAGCGAAGCTTTTCTCAAAGCATTCGTCGATTCGTCGTCTATTCGATTCATTTTTCGCGTTCTCCCCCTCACCGCCCGTAAACCCGTTCGGCGGGGGGCCAGCGGGTGATGCTTACCTCCTGGTAGTCGATGCGCGGCATGGCGCCGTTGCAGAAGGCGAGGGTATGTTTGAGGTAGGCATCGTCGTCGCGCTCGGGGTGGTCTTCGCGCTGATGGGAGCCCCGGCTCTCGCGGCGGGCGAGGGCGCTGTGGGCAATGGCCTCGGCCACGTCCAGCATGAAATCGAGTTCGAGGGCGGCGGTGAGTTCGGTGTTGAAGGTGAGGCTGCGGTCGTCGAGTTGCAGGTCGGCGAAGCGTTCGCGCAACGCGGCGAGGGCGTCGCAGGCGGCCTGGAGGCCGGCTTCGGTGCGGTAGATGCCAGCGCCGCTCTCCATCGCGTCGCGCATCTCCTGGCGCAGGCCCGCGATGCGCTCGTGCCCACCCGTCTTCTGGATGAACCGCCGGGCGAGCCGGTGCTGCTCTTCCACCCCCTGCTTGTCGAGCTGTGCGAGGTCGGGCGGCGGGTGCTCCCTAGCGAAGGCAGCGGCGGCCTTGCCGGCCCGTGCGCCGAAGACGAGCAGTTCGGTGAGCGAGTTCGAGCCGAGCCGGTTGGCGCCGTTGATGTTCACACACGCACACTCGCCCGCCGCATAGAGCCCCGGCAGCACGGTCGCCCCTTCCACATCGGTGTCGATGCCACCCATGAAATAATGTAGGACGGGGCGGACAGGGATCGGCTCGTAGACGGGGTCGATGTTTACATACTTCGTCGCCAGTTCGCGCACGAACGGCAGCTTCTTGTCGATGCGGGCCTGGCCGAGGTGGCGGATGTCGAGGTGGACCACATCGCCGTAGGGGCCGGGGATGGTGCGGCCTTTCTGCTGCTCCTTGACGAAAGCCTGGCTGAGTCGGTCGCGCGGCCCGAGCTCCATGCTTTTCTTGACGGGGTGCCGCTCGTCACTCACGTCGAGGGGCGTGCCCAGGTCATAGTCTTGGAGGTAGCGGTAGCCGTCCCGGTTGACGAGGATGCCGCCCTCGCCGCGCGAGGCCTCGGTGATGAGGATGCCGGTGCCGGGCAGGCCGGTGGGGTGGTACTGGACAAACTCCATGTCCTTGAGCGGCACCCCCACCCGGTAGGCCATCGCCATGCCGTCGCCGGTTTTGATGGCGCCGTTGGTGGTAAAGGGGAAGACGCGCCCGGCGCCGCCCGTGCACAGGATCACCGCGCGCCCGGCGATGACATCCACGTGCCCCGTCTGCAACTCGATGGTCGCCACGCCCTGGCACCGCCCGTCTGCCACCAGCAGGCGGGTGACGAACGATTCGTCGTAGGGCGTGATGTTGCCGTACTTGAGAGAGGTCTGGAAGAGTGTGTGGAGGAGGTGGAAGCCCGTCTTGTCGGCGGCGAACCAGGTGCGCTCAAGCTTCATCCCGCCGAAGGGACGGACGGCCACGCGCCCGTCGGGCTCTCGGCTCCAGGGGCAGCCCCAGTGTTCGAGGCGGATCATCTCGGCCGGGGCCTCCTGCACGAACACTTCCACCGCTGCCTGGTCGGCCAGCCAGTCGCCCCCGGAAATGGTGTCTACGGCGTGGTGGTCGAGGCTGTCGTTGTCGCGGATGACGGCGGCGGCGCCTCCTTCGGCGGCCACGGTGTGGCTGCGCATCGGGTAGACCTTGCTGACAAGCGCCACGTCGAGCGACGGCGCTGCCTCAGCAATGGCGATGGCGGCCCTAAGACCGGCTCCTCCACCCCCTACGATGACGATGTCGTGTGCAGGCATCTCGTTGACGCGCCTCCTGGCTTGGTGGAACGAAGATACCAATTCGACAGGATAATTTCCGCAATAACCCTCTGGGGAAGCTCCAGAATCCAAGGCATGCTGAGGGCGCCCGCTGGGATTTGCAACTTGGAGTTTCAATCCTATACCTCCTTTTCACGCGGGCGGGGTGATCCGCACGCCCTTTTCCATTAAATTGGATCGAGGCGCCAGATCCGCCGCGCAGGGCGAGCCGCTAACTTTCACTTTTTTCTGAAACTTACCGACAGCCGAAAGCGTTTTTCCTCCCCGGCCAGGATAGTCGCCCGGCGACGCCCTTACCCGCCCTCGACACGACCCGCACCTGAGTCGATATGAGCACCCAGACGCAGGAGAAGAACAACCTTCTCGCCGCGCTTCAATCGCCCATCATCAAGAAAATCATCACGGGCATTACCGGCATCGCGCTGGGGCTGTTCGTGCTGGTTCACATGCTGGGCAACCTGTCCTATTTCTTCGGGCCTGAAGCGTACAACCTCTACTCGCTGAAGATCACCTCCGGCTTCGGTTTCGCCAAGGTCCTTTATTACGTCATCGAGATCGGCCTGCTGCTGTTCTTTGCGTTCCACATCGTGGTGGGCATCAAGATCTACCTGGGCAAACGCAAAGCGCGGCAACATGACTATGCGAAATACAAGAGCGCCGGGCGGCCCAGCCTCCAATCCTTCTCGTCGCGGACGATGATCTGGACGGGGCTGCTACTGCTCATTTTTCTCGTCATCCACCTCAAATCTTTCCGCTTCGGTCCTGGCATCGACGACGGCTACATGATGATGATCGACGGGAAAGAGGTGCACGACGTGGCGAGGGTGGTGACGGAGAAGTTCCAGAGCCCGCTGTACGCCTTCGGCTATCCCATCGCAATGATCCTGCTGGGTTTTCACCTTCGGCACGGCATCTGGAGCGCCTTCCAGTCGCTCGGCGTCATGACGCCGCGCCTGACGCCCGTCGTGTACGCCCTCGGTGGTCTCCTGGCGGTGGGCATCGCGGTGGGCTTCCTCGTGCTGCCCCTCTACATCTTTTTTAGTGCTTAGTGCTTCGCGCTTCGGGCCGCTTCGACGAAGCGTTTTCCTTGCAAACAAAGAGCGAAAGCGAGCGCAGCGAGCGTACTAAGAACTAAGAACTAAGGACGAAAACTATGGAAACCGCAGTTGCTGAACCGCGCACGCCGCGTCCCGCTTCGGGTAGGCTCGAATCGAAGGTGCCGGGTGGGCGCTTGCAAGAGAAGTGGGACAATTATAAGAACAACATCAAGCTGGTCAACCCGGCCAACAAGCGGAAGCACACCATCATCGTGGTGGGCACGGGGCTGGCCGGCTGGTCGGCGACCCGCCGTCGGTGTGGTACGAGATCGATACCGGATCGGTGACGGGATGGGCCAACTCTCGCTATCTGGCTCCGCTGGCCGGTACCGTCGAC
>JAHEMB010000367.1 GCA_024643915.1 Rhodothermaceae bacterium
TCGTAGACGCGGAAGGCGGTGTGGCCCCACGCCGAATAGACCGGCTCGCCCGGCAGGATCGTCAGGAGCGACACCTGCGCCTCCTCCGAGAGTGCCGGCACTGTTTGCGCCCGCGCCGTCGTGGCCCCGAGGCCGAGCAGGCCCACCAGCAGCACGGCGCAAAAAAGCGAACGCATGGGAGGGGAAAAGGGTAAGGGGAGAGGCGGCGCGCATCAAACGAGGCGGGCCGAAAACGGTTCACCTCAACGGTTTTTCAACAACGTCCGGCCCGGCGTGGGGTAAGTTCGATGACGATGGACGATTCGTCAGAAGAATCTGAAACGCGAAACCCTTTCAACGTGAACCGAAAAGAGCGAGCACGGCAGGCACTGGCGGCGTTGCGGAGGGTCATCCCCCGGCCCGAGACAGAGCTGGACTACGTCAATGAGTATCAGCTCATCGTCGCCGTCATTCTTTCGGCGCAGTGCACCGACGCGCGCGTCAACAAAGTCACGCCGGGGCTTTTCGAGGCGTTCCCCACGATAGCGGCGCTGGCGCAGGCCGAGCCGGAGGAGGTCTACGCGCACATCCGCTCCGTCTCCTACCCCAACAACAAAGCGAAGCACCTCGTCGGCATGGCGCGGCAGGTGATGGAGGCTTTCGGCGGCCACGTGCCAAACACGCAGCAGGACCTGGTGAAGCTGCCGGGCGTGGGGCGCAAGACGGCCCAGGTTGTCCTCTCCGTCGCCTTCGACGTCGATGCTCTGCCAGTCGATACGCACGTTTTCCGCGTGGCTAACCGCATCGGCTTGGCGCGCGACGCGAAGACGCCGCTGGAGGTGGAGCGGCAACTCAAAAGCGCCATCCCGCAGGACGAATGGGGCGAGGCGCATCACCTGCTCATCCTGCATGGCCGGTACACCTGCACCGCCCGCAGCCCGCAATGCGAGCGCTGCCCCGTTGCCCCCGTCTGCCGCTACTACGCCCGCCTCCAGAAGCTGCCCGATTCCCTCGGTGGCCTCGACCCGAAAAAGGGGAAATACTTCTGCAAAACCGACGGCCATTACTTTAGCGAGCCGTCGGCAAAGGAGGACCGGCACGGCGTCGCGCAGATCGCCTGTCCGCGCTGCGGCTCCATGAACGTCTTCGAGGCGAAAAGCGGAAAGACAACGAAGCAGGTGAAGGACTATCGCGTTTAAGCGAGCGGCAGGTGGAGATTTCGTATTTCGACTGATCGCTCCTCACAGATCGTCGTTCGCCCATAAGAAACACCATGAAAAAACATATCCTCATCATCCTCGATGGCTACGGTATCGCCGAGGACCCGTCGGTGAGCGCCATCGACCACGCGAAGAAGCCTTTTCTGGACGCCCTCTTCGCCAGGTACCCGCACAGCACGCTGGAGGCATCCGGGCGCGCGGTGGGGTTGCCCAAGGGGCAGATGGGCAACTCGGAGGTGGGCCACATGAATCTGGGCGCCGGCCGCGTGGTCTACCAGGACATCACGCGTATCGACAAGGCCATCGAGGAGGGCGACTTTTTCGAGGTGGACGCGCTCGTACAGGCCGTGCGGCACGCCGAGCACCACGGCACCAAGCTACACTTGATGGGGCTCTTCTCCGACGGCGGCGTGCATGCCTCCCTCGAACACCTCTACGCCCTCCTGCGCCTGGCGAAAGAGTCGGGCTTGCAGCAGGGGCAGGTGTGTGTCCACGCCTTCACCGACGGGCGCGACACCGACCCGAAGGGTGGCGCAGGCTACGCGAAGCAGTTCGAGGAGCGCGCCGACGAGATTGGCGTCGGGCGGATCGTTTCGATCATCGGGCGCTACTACGCGATGGACCGCGACCGCCGCTGGGAGCGCACCGAGAAAGCATACCGCCTCCTCACCGAAGGGAAGGGTGAGGTGTTCCACGATCCCATCCAGGCCCTCGAAGCCAGCTATGCCGAAGACGTGACTGACGAGTTCGTCGAACCCCGCCGGATCGACTACGCCAACGATAATCACAATTTCGGCAAGCACGGCACGCGCGTGGAAGACGGCGATGCCGTCATTTTCTTCAACTTCCGGGGCGACCGCGCCCGCCAGATCACCCGCGCCTTCACCGACGATATTTTCGACGGCTTCGACCGGGGCGAAAAGCTCGACCTCCAGTACACCCTCTTCACCCGCTACGACGAGGACTTCGACCTACCCGTGGCCTTCAGCAAGGTCAACCTCGAACAGACCCTCGGCGAGGTGATCAGCACGCGGGGCGGCAAGCAACTCCGCGCCGCCGAGACGGAGAAGTACGCGCACGTCACCTACTTTTTCAGCGGGGGGCGCGAGGACCCCTTCGAGGGCGAGGACCGCCTGCTCGTCGCCTCGCCCAAGGTACCCACCTACGACCATCAGCCCGAGATGAGCGCGCCCGCGCTGGCCGTGCAGTGCGCCACTGCCCTCGCCGAAGAGAAATACAACTTCGTCTGCCTCAACTTTGCCAACCCGGACATGGTGGGCCACACCGGCGTCTTCAAGGCCGCTGTCAGGGCCATCGAGGCCGTCGATGCCGGGACGAAGCAGGTGGTGGAGGCGGCCCTCGCGCACGGCTACGCCGTCAGCATCATCGCCGACCACGGCAACGCCGACAAAATGAAGAACCCCGACGGCAGCCCCAACACGGCCCACACCACCGCCCTCGTCCCCCACCTCATCATCAAAGACGGTTTCGACGGCCCCATCCAACCCGGCAAACTCGGCGACGTGGCCCCCACCATCCTCGCCCTCATGGACGAGGACCGCCCCGCAGAGATGACGGGCGAGGTGCTTATCTGAACGAGGGTGCAACCTGAGGCGGCTGATGGAATTTGACTAGGACGAAGACAAGAACCGAAGCAACATCGAGAAGCATAAAATCGACTTCGACGACATTCTGTCGCTCTTCCAGAGACCGCACTGGCAGAAAAGATCGGACCGGGGCGACGAGAAGCGATGGCTGGCAGTTGGCGAGATCGAAGGGCATTGCGTTGCGGTCATCTATACGAAGCGAGCCGGGCATTATCGAATCATCTCAGCCAGGAGAGCATGCAAAAATGAAGAACGAGCCTATCGTGAGGCGCTCGCCTGATGAGCGTGTTGAAGGAAAGACGGACTGGGACCAGGTTGACAGTTTGACGGACGAAGAGATCGAAGCGGCTGTTGCCCGGGATCCTGACGCCGCCCCTTTGTTTGATGAGGCGTTCTTCCGGACAGCCGAGTTGGTCGTGCCAGGCAGCGAAACGACTTCTGTAACCCTATCCTTGGATCGTGAGGTCGTAGCACTTTTCAAGAAAGAGGGCGTCGATTATCGCGCCCGCATGCATGCCGTGTTGAAAGCTTACGCGCTTACCCGGCTGCGGCCGAGACATGAATCTCCCTGAAGCACGTCGCCGGGCTTGCTTCCTTCCGTCACTTGCCTTTCCTTTCCCCGTAGGAAGAAGCCGTCGGCGCTGCGAAGGGCCGGCGGTGTGAACACGAACCAGCAAGGCGAGGAAGAAAGGATGGAACAGACCCTACCCTTCGATCTGACGGATGTTGATGCGATGATGAGCTTGGTCTCCTCCGTCTTCGCCGAGTTGAACATCGGCCTGCTGATCTATCACCTCGAAGAAGAGGGCGACCCGCACAGCCTGAAGCTCGTCTACGCCAACCGCTCAGCCTCCGAATACACGGAAACGGACCTCAGCCCCCGCATCGGCAGATTCGTCCTTGATGCCTTCCCCGCCCTAGAAGGGACCATACTGCCCCAGACCTTCGCCGAGGTAGCCCTCACCGGCAAATCCGAGAACATCGGCGCCTTCGAGTACGGTGGCGACGACGAGCTGGAACGGAGCTACTACGCCGTCAAAGCCTTCTCCATGCCCAACCACTGCGTCGGCGTGGCTTTTGAAAACATCACCCTCCGCAAGCAGCTCGAAGAGATGGTGCGAAAGCTGCGCGAGAAGGAGAAGCGGTGAGGCAGCGCGCGAGGGTGTAGAAAGTAACACTACAGTGTTGCAGCGTGCTACCGTTTGCGTTTCGAGGATAGACAATGGAAGATGGAGGATTGCAAGCGCGGCGCCTCGATCCCCAAATTGATCTTTGATTCTCTATCCTCCATCCTCGATTCGCCCATCCTTTGCACGAAGCGCCGACCTTTCTCCAGCAGAATCACCGTATGACGATTTCCAGCGGGAGGCGGGCCTGCACCTGGCCGTGCGTCTCCATGATCCGGTGGAGGGCCTGTGCCTGCCGCAGCACGGCGCGCTCGGTGGGAGAGGTGCGGAGGTGCAGCCACGCCTGCACGGCGCGCACGTTCAGCAAGTCGGATAGCTCGTCGGCGAAACTCTTCGGGCGGGGCAGGATGCGGAGTCGGTAAGCGCCCGGCTCCATCCCGGCGCGTTCGGCGGCCAGGTCGAGGGCCGTGCCGAGGTCGCCCAACTCGTCCACCAGCCCGATCTCTTGCGCGGCCAGGCCGGACCAGATGCGGCCCTGGGCGAGTGAATCGACCTGTTCTGGTGTCATCCCCCGGTTCTTTGCTACCTTGTTCAGGAACGCCTGGTACGTGCTCATGACCGATTCCTGGAGGAGCGCGCGCTCCGGGCCGGTCAACTCGCCGACGCTCGAAAGCATGTCGGCGTAGGGGCTGGTCTGGACCTGGTCGAAGGTGATGCCGAGCTTGTTGGCGAAAAAGCCGCGCGTGTTGAGCAGCACGGCGATGACGCCGATGGAGCCGGTGATGGTGAGCGGGTCCGCCACGATGGCGTCTGCGGCGGTGGCGATCCAGTAGCCGCCCGAAGCTGCCACGTCGCCCATCGACACGACCACGGGCTTCACCTCCGACGTCTGGTGGATGGCGTACCACATCGCGTCGGAGGCCGAGGCCGAGCCGCCGGGCGAGTTGACGCGCAGCACCACCGCCTTCACGTCATCGTCCTCCCTCGCCTTGCGCATCGCTTCGATGAGCGTCTCGGCGCCGAGGTTGACGCCGCCCAGGAGGGGGTTGGGGTCGGTGCCGCTCTCGCCG
>JAHEMB010000368.1 GCA_024643915.1 Rhodothermaceae bacterium
CGAACAGGTACGTGCCGAGTTTGCGTGCACCGGCGGGGGTATGGTGAACGAAGTCGTAGAAATCGACATTGGCCCAATCTATCTCGTTCGCTGCCTCGAAGACGGGAGCGTTGGACTGCAAGGCTACGCGGCGGGTGGCTTGGTTGAACTCCTGCATGATCAAGAAAAGATCGAGACCGTTGACATGTATCCCGTCGAAAGTGGTGAGCGCTGACGATCCTACGAGGCGTCCCTGAATCATTCTTGCCCTGCGATAAGGCTGCGTGGCGAACATCGGCTTGCAGCCCAGATCCCGCGAGGCATCGACCAGCAGGTGCAGGCGCCGCTCATAGGCTGCCAATCGTTCACGCAAGAGCGCGTCGTAGGAAGCGAGGAGCGGGGAAGGGGTCCACGTTAAGCTGCGCCAATCAATACTTCGGTGGGCGGCCTGTACGCTGCGCGCCTGCCTGCTGCCTCTAATGGTTCGATAGAGCGCGTAAATAATACTGTGGCGTCGGATCGATCCCATGAGATGAGAACGCCAGCCCGCTGAGGGATCAACGAGCGCGTCGCGGGCTGCCTCGGTGCGGTGCAAGAAAAAGTCATTCAGACCGACGTAAAAAAGGCAAACGGTGGGGCGAAGGTCCGGGATATGAGGAAACCATTCGGCAAAAGCGGCGAGATGGCCGATGCTGGAGTGCCCATCGACCCCGGCGTTTACGACGCTCACCCGGCGTCCGGCAGCGGCGAAGTGAAGCGCGAGCACATCCTGCCAGCTCTCCCCTTCGTCTATGTATCGCTGGTCCGTGGTACTCCCCCCGATAGTCAGGATGTCGATCCGGCCAGGGGAGGGGTAGTCTCCTCGCAAGCCAAAGTGGTCCCGATTGTAGTGAACGAGCCGGCCGCCTTCGTAGAGGGCGCTTGCGTCGTATGTGCGCGATACGTCGCGAGGCCCGTTCAGGCGCCAAAATGCACTGCGCTCGAAGAGCCAGCCTCCGAAGACGAGTTCCAGAAGAATGAGCAGGGCGAGAAGAATGGCTCCATTCCAGGCCAGAATCCTCGTTGTTCGTCTGAAGGTCAGGCGCCTGCCTTCGGCTTGGTCGCCGGGCGCGGCGTCGCTCGTGGAGATCGGAGGGGCCATGTGGGGCGAAGCGGACGGTTGCACTGAAATCGAAACGGCTATCTCAGGAGAATGATTTCCTCCATAGGATGCATGAACAAAATCTATGACGAGCAGTCGTCTGCATGGGGGATCTCGCAAATTTTTCGGCTCTCACCTTTCAGCCAGCAGACGTATCTTTCAGCACCTCCTCTCATCCATCCGCTTTCGAGCCATGATCCACCGCAGTCCATCCCCTGACGTAGCCATCCCCGAGATGCCCCTGCCGGCCTTCGTGCTGCAAGCCGCTGAGGGGCGGGCCGACAAGCCGGCGCTCATCGACGGGCCGACGGGCCGAACCCTCACCTACGGACAACTCGCGTGGGCTATCCGGCAGGTGGCCGGCAGCCTGGCCGCACGAGGGTTGAAGAAGGGTGAAGTCTTCGCCATCTTCAGCCCCAACCTACCGGAGTACGCGGTGGCTTTTTACGCGGTCACCACCATCGGCGGTATCATCTCCACCATCAACCCGCTCTACACCGCCGATGAATTGGCGCATCAGCTCAAGGATGCCGGGGCGAAATTCCTCCTGACGATTCCCCATTTCCTCGACACGGCGCAAGAGGCCGCGCAGCGGGCAGGCATCGAAGAGGTATTCGTCTTTGGCGAGGCCGAGGGCGCGACGCCGTTCGCTTCGCTCTTGGGCGGGGGGGCGCCGCCTGAGGTGGAGATCGACCCGCGCCAGGACGTGGTGGTGCTGCCCTATTCGAGCGGCACAACGGGCCTGCCCAAAGGCGTGATGCTGACGCACCACAACATCGTCGCCAACATTTGCCAGACGATGGCCGTGGAGCAGTTCGAGGAGGACGAGGTGCTCATCGGCCTCCTGCCATTCTACCACATCTACGGGATGGTCGTCATCATGAGCATGGCGCTTTACGCCGGCACTACCATCGTCACCATGCCCCGGTTCGACCTGGAACAGTTCCTCCAGCTCCTGCAGGATCATGAGGTCACCACGGCCTTCGCCGTGCCGCCCATCGTGTTGGCTCTGGCGAAGCACCCCATCATCGATAACTACGACCTGTCGAAGCTCCGGTACGTGAACTCGGGCGCGGCGCCGCTGCCTGAGGCGGTGGCCGAGGGCTGTGCGCAACGGCTGGGCGTGTCGGTGCGGCAGGGCTACGGCCTTACCGAGACGAGCCCCGTCACCCACTTCACCCCGCGCGGCGACGAAGGCATCATTACCTCCATCGGCTTCCCCATCCCCAACACCGAGGTGCGCGTGGTCGATGTGGCCTCTGATGCGGACCTGCCGGCCGGCGAGCCGGGCGAGATCTGGATCCGTGGTCCGCAAGTAATGAAGGGCTATCACAACAACCCTCAGGCCACGCGCGACATGATTGACGACGACGGCTGGCTCCACACCGGCGACATTGGCTACGTCGATGCGGAAGGCTATTTCTACATCATCGACCGCGTCAAAGAGCTGATCAAGTACAAAGGCTTGCAGGTTGCGCCGGCCGAGTTGGAGTCCGTGTTGCAGGGCCATCCTGCCGTGGCCGACGCTGCCGTCATCCCCAGCCCTGACGAAGAGGCGGGTGAGGTGCCCAAAGCGTTCGTCGTCCGCAAGCCGGGCGAAGACGCTTCGGAAGAAGATATCATGGCGTACGTAGCCGAGCGCGTGGCGCCGTACAAGAAAATCCGCCGCCTGGAGTTCATCGACGAAATCCCCAAAGTGCCTTCCGGCAAAATCCTCCGACGCAAGCTGGTCGAGCGGGAGCGGGCGGCGCTGTCGGCATGAATGAGGCGCGCGGAGCGTCTCTGTGAGGCTATCACTGCAAGAGGGCGCGGGATTTCCCCTACAGCATTGCTCTACCCTTCTGTTTTTATTATCCTTCGCCCGTATGCCCTCGGTGGCAAGCCTTGCAAAGGCGCTTTGTAAACAATCGCTTCTTCCAATGCGTAGCTCACCGGTTTTTTTCCCCGTCCGTCGCGAGGCGACGCTTCGCTTCGGCGCACTTCTTCTCCTCTTGCTGCTTGTGCAGGTTCTTGCCCTGCCGGGGCCGGCGCAGGCGCAGGAGCGCTCCATCGCACGGGAGTGGAACGAGGCCCTGCTCCACGCCATTCGCACCGATCTGGCGCGGCCCCCCGTCCACGCGCGCAACCTGTTCCACACTGCCGTTGCCATGTACGATACCTGGGCCGTTTTCGACGACGTGGCGACGCCGGTGTTGCTGGGGCGCACGGTCGATGGCTTCACCTGCCCCTTCGATGGACTCGACGCAGGGGCTGACCTGGAAGCTGGGCGCGCCGAGGCCATGAACTACGCGGCCTATCGCCTGCTCTCCTATCGCTTTTTCTTTTCGCGTAGACATGAGGAGATCCAGGCCCACTTCGACTCGCTGATGACCGTGCAGGGCTATGATTGGACGTTTACCTCAATAGATTATTCGACGGGGTCCCCGGCGGCGCTCGGCAATTACCTGGCGCTTTGCCTGTACGATTTTGGCCTGCAAGATGGAGCGAATGAGGAGCGGGATTACGCCTATGAATATTACGAGCCCATCAACCCACCGCTCATCCCGACTGAGCCGGGCAACCCGACGCTTGTCGATCCGAACCGCTGGCAGCCGCTCTCCCTCGACGAGTTCATCGATCAGAGTGGCAACGTCATCCCCGGCGCCACGCCCAAGTTTCAGAGCCCCGAGTGGGGGCAGGTAACGCCTTTCGCCCTCCACACGCGCGACCTGCGGCTGGCCGCCCGCAACGGCGGCAGGTTCTGGCTCTATCACGATCCGGGCCCGCCACCTTTCATTAATCTCCTTGGAGAGAGTGAATCGTCGGCAGCCTATCAATGGGGTTTTCTCCTCGTCTCGGCCTGGTCTTCCCACCTCGATCCAGCGGACGGGGTGCTGTGGGACATCTCGCCCGGCGCCATCGGTGGGGCCACTCAATTGCCGGACGACCTTGCCGACTACCCTGAATTCTACAATTTCTCCGAGGGAGGGGACCCCGGTGTGGGTCATGCCGTCAATCCGGCTACGGGGCAGCCGTACGCGCCGCAGATCGTGCCCCGCGCCGACTATGCCCGCGTCCTGGCCGAGTTCTGGGCGGACGGCCCCGACTCGGAGACGCCGCCCGGCCACTGGTTCACCATCCTCAATTACGTCAGCGACAATCCTGCCCTGGAGAAGCGCTTCAAGGGAGAGGGGCAAGTGCTGGATGACCTGGAATGGGACGTGAAGGCGTACCTGGCCCTCGGCGGGGCGGTCCACGATGCGGCGGTGGCGGCCTGGGGTATCAAGGGCTGGTACGATTACATCCGCCCCATCTCGGCCATCCGTTCGATGGCGGACCGGGGGCAGGGCAGCGATCCGAGCATCCCCTTTTACGATCCCGCCGGCCTGCCACTCGTCGAGGGGATCAGCGAACTCGTCTTGCCCGGCGACCCGCTCGCCGGAGACGTGCAAGAGAACGTCGGGAAGATCAAGGTTTATGCGTGGCGCGGGCCGGACTACATCGAAAGCCCCGACTCGTCGGTGGCGGGCGTGGGCTGGATCCGTGCGGAGAACTGGTGGCCGTACCAGCGGCCCACCTTCATCACGCCACCCTTCGCCGGGTACATCTCCGGCCATTCCACCTTCTCCCGCGCCGCCGCCGAGGTGCTTACCCTGCTCACGGGCGACGCATATTTCCCCGGTGGGATGGGCGAGTTCTTCGCGCCGAAAAACGAGTTCCTGGTCTTTGAAGACGGGCCGAGTGTGGACGTGACGTTGCAATGGGCCACCTACCGCGATGCCTCGGACCAGACCAGCCTCTCGCGGATCTGGGGCGGTATCCATCCTCCCGCTGACGATATCCCTGGGCGACTGATCGGGGAGAAGATTGGCGTGGCAGCCTTCCATCGCGCCGA
>JAHEMB010000005.1:0-3498 GCA_024643915.1 Rhodothermaceae bacterium
GCTTCGGCCTTCGGGGCGGCGGCCCTACGCCAGAGGGGGACGGACGAGCACGGCTCGCCGAACATCAGCTTACGCGCTACGGCTTGCAGCTTGAGCGTGGCGAGGACGTAGGCGTTCGGCGGCACGAGCTTGCTGCCGCAACCTTTCACCACGACGATCCGGTCCTCGTACTTCGACCAGTCCTCGGCTTCGAGGGCACGGACGAAATGATCGCGCACCAGATCGGCAGCCTGGCCGAAGGCGATGGAGCGCGCCGTGCCTGCAAGCTTCGTCCCTACCAGCATGAAAGCCCAGGTGGGCACGATGGCGTCGGTCGAGCAGAAGACGGCGACGTGCCGGTCGGCGTACTGCGACCAGTCGTGCCCCTTCACGTGCTGCCGAAATTCCTTCTCTCGAAGGAGCAGGCCCTCAACGAGGAACGGCGCGAGGTCGAGGTCGACGACCTCCTTCCCGTCCCACAGCTCATCGAGGTTAAACACGAGGATGTCACTTTCGGCGACGCGGTTGACGATTTCCA
Organism: Rhodothermaceae bacterium; assembly: GCA_024643915.1. Taxonomy (GTDB): domain Bacteria; phylum Bacteroidota; class Rhodothermia; order Rhodothermales; family JAHEMB01; genus JAHEMB01. The sequence goes on from JAHEMB010000005.1 coordinate 518, forward strand.
TCTGCCGATTGCGGAATGTGGACTGGGGATTGCGGATTGATTGCTCCAGCAGAAACGGCTCAAGTAGGGAAACGGTTCGCGGGCGAGAAATCGACAACCGGCAACCGGCAACCAAAGAAAGGCGGACCTCGGGGGAGGCGCCGCCTTTCCTTTCACCCGGCCCACGGATGCAGGATCGCTAGAACCGCGTCTTAATGCCGACGAGGAAGGCGCGGGGCAGGCCGGGGCGCAGACCGGCAGGGCGACGGGCCACGGCGTAGACCTCATCGGTCAGGTTGCGGACGCTGGCAAAGAGGCTGGCGTACCGCATCACCCGGACGTCAGCGGAGAGATCAACGACGAAGTGGGCGCCGATGGTTTCCGCCGGCACGAAATCGCCTTGGCCGGCGACGGTGCGGATGCGGCTGACATAGCGCGCACTCAGATCGATACCGAAGCGGTGCGCGTCGAGGCCGAGGCCAGCAGCGAACTGATGCTTGGGCAGGTAGGGCAGGGCATCGCCCGCCTGCACGGTGCCCCACGGCTCGAACTCGCTCTCGAAGCCCCGCTGAAATTCTGCCTCGGTGAAGGTGTAGGCGAGGTGGAGCGGCAAGGAGAAGCGGGTGCGGGCGAGGCGGCCCAGGTCGTAGGCAAAGGCCAGTTCGAGGCCGCGCACGTCCACCGCGCCGCCGTTGAACTGATCGCCCGTGCCGGTGCCGCCGGCCGCGTTGAGGTCGGCGCCGAGGAGGTTGCTGTAGTCGTTGAAGAAGGCGACGGCCTCGGCACGCATGCCGGCCTGCCGGAAACGCCCACCCAGCTCGTAATTGACGCTCGCTTCGGGCTTGGTACCCTCCTGCGAGCCCGGCGGCGAGAAGCCTTTGTGCACGCCTGTGAAGACGCTGACGGCATCCGTCAGGCGATAGTCCAGGCCGACGCCGGGGATCCACACGTCCACCTCGTTCTGCCGGAAGTCGCCCGTGGTCGTCCGGCCCGGATCGTTCTTGCCGTAATCGCGGCGGTCCAGGGTGATGTGCTCGAACCGCACGCCCGGCACCACCAGCAGCCGCCCGATCTCGGCGCGCCCCTGGGCAAAGGCGGCGAGGGCCTTGGCCTGCTCCACACGGTTGCTCTCGGTGCCCGGCTCGCCCGCTTCGGCCAGCGTCATCAGCCCGTCTTGCATCTGGTAGAGATCCACCCACTGGAAGCGGTCGATCTCATCGACGTGGTAGCGCAGACCCACCTCCAGGTCGTGCTTCAGCCCCGGCGTGTCGAACTGGAAACCGGCGACCGACTGAACGCCTTGCGCGTAGTATGCACGGTTGTTGGCTTTCACCTCGAGGGCATTCCCCGTCGGGCCGCCCTGCCCGGTGACGAGGGCGTACTCCGCCGCATAGGTCGTCGGATCGTCGAGCAGGCTGGCGATGCTGACGGAGCCGCCTCCCTCCGCAGCGCGCACCTTGTCGAGCTTGTACCAGTTGCGGGCGAATTCGGTGCGGTAGAGCGTCGTCGTGACGTCGAGGAAGCGGGTGGGACGGATCAGGTGGCGCACCTGATACTGGCGGTGCTCGGTCTGCATCACGTCCTCCTGCGAGCCGGCGTAGCGGCGGAACGGCGTCCGTGCGAAGTCGCCCTCGGTCAGGCCGAGGTAGGTCTCATCCGAGGTCTCGTCGACGTAGCCGAACTTGAACGTGAGTGCCTGGTAGACGCGCGCCGTCGGGCTGGTGTTGAAGCGCAGCTTGGCGAGGTAATCTTTCTTGTCGAAGCCCGTCTCGCCCCCGTTGTCGAGGTGCTTGAAGCCCGCCGTCTGCGCCTGGTAGGTCTCCAGCAGGAAGCCGACGTGCTCGAACGCGTCACCGACGGAGGCGTGGATGGTGCGGGCGTCGTGCTCGCCGGCCAACACGTCGGCGCGGCCAGAGAATTCGTTCGGGATCTGGGTGGAGATCAGGTTGAGCGCGCCCCCGGTGGTATACGGGCCGTACTTGACCTGGCTGGAGCCTTTGCGCACCTCCACCGCCTGCATCCGCCCCACTGTGGGGAAGTAGTACGCCGAGGGCGCGGCGTAGGGCGCCGGGGCGATCAGCACGCCGTCCTCCATGACGGTGATTTTCGCGCTGCGCTCGCTGCCGGTGCCACGCAGGCCGATGTTGGGCCGGAGGCCGTAGCCGTCCTCCTCCTGCACGTACACGCCCGGCACGCTCGCCAGCACACGGTGCACGTCGCTATAGCTGAACTTTTCCAACTCGCGCGGGCCAAGGTAATGCGCCGAGCCGGGGATCTCGTCGAGGCCACGCCGCCCGCCCGTCAGCATCACGCGCTCAACGACGATCTCAGAGATTTCAATGGGCTGCTCCACCAGGCGAAAGATGATGTGCACCGTCTCCCCCTCTTCTACCGCCACCTCCTGCCGGGCCGTCTCGTAGCCGAGGATGCTGGCGACGAGGACTTGCTGCCCCACCGGCGCTTCTTCGATCAGGAAAGCGCCGTCCGGCTGCACCGCCGCGCCGGCCGTGGTCCCTTGCAGGACGACGTTGGCACCGGGCAACGGCTCGCCCCGGTCGTCGAACACGGTCCCGGCAATCTGGCCGGTTTGCGCGAAGGCAAGGGCAGGCAAGAAAAGGAGGGCAAAGGTAAAAGCGAGCGTTTTCGTACAGAGAGCTTGCATAACTACGTCGGGATTGGGTTAAAACCGATGGCCCGTTTCTTATTTAGACTCAATCTACGGTTTAATTTAGACTGAGTCTAGATAGTTCGACGAATTGAAATGAAAAATTCTGTTAACTATGGCCTTTCACGCGCCCACAGTTGCTGCATCGGGTAGCGGAGGACGAGGACGCCCTCCATCAACCGCCGATCGAAGTTGACGAAGCCGTGGACGAGGTAGATCTCTTCGGGCGTGCAGTGGTAGAGCAACTTAAACTCGCGGTCGCCCCGGCCGCGGTCGTGCGTGAGAAGCGTCCCGACGAGGCCATTTTTCGCCGAGCCGACGAACACATCCACCTCTT
>JAHEMB010000005.1:3508-11367 GCA_024643915.1 Rhodothermaceae bacterium
GTCTACCCGCACCTCGCGAGCTTCAACGGGCAGGGAGAGTGCGGCACCGGCGCGGTCCCCCCCTGGGCGGACCGACTGTCGAGGGGGTAGATGATTTCGGGAAAGCGCGGATGCGGAGAGCGATAGGGCCGGTCGATGGTGAGGCCGTTCGCCTCAATGAGGCGCTCCCAGCCCTCCCAATCGAAGTGCTGCGCCGTGAGATTGGCGAGTTGTTGAAGGGCAGCCATGCAATAAATCGGTGGTACGACAAAAGCACATGCTCATCAAGCACGCAAGAAACGGCGGCACGAACCAATTGCTCCATCACACATAGTAGCTCCCAGATCTACCTTTCCGCTTCTCGCCCCCAATTTTTAGTTGGCCGTGCCCTCGACCATGCCCGCAGAACTGCTTCAGGATTTCGGCGCCGCCCTCCGCCCCCGCCTCGCCGGGGAGCTGCGCGACGACGCGATGACGCGCGCCCTCTACGCCACCGACGCCAGCCTCTATCAGATCACGCCCCTCGGCGTTCTCTTCCCCCGCCACGCAGACGACGTGCAGGCCGCCCTAGAAGTAGCGGCGCGCTTCGAGGTGCCCCTCCTGCCGCGCGGGGGAGGCTCGTCGCTCGCTGGGCAGGCCGTGGGCACCGCCCTCGTCATCGACTTCTCGCGCCACCTCAACGAAATCGTAGAACTCAACGAGGAAGAGGGTTGGGTACGCGTGCAGCCGGGCCTCGTGCTCGATCACCTCAACGCCAAGCTCGCCGCGCGCGGGTCGAAGTGGACAGTGGGGCCGGACCCGGCCAGCAGCAGCCGCGCCACACTGGGTGGCATCTACGGCAACAACTCCACGGGCACGCACTCCATCCTCTACGGCAACGCCATCCGCCACGTCCGCGCCGCCGAGGTCCTCCTGGCGGGAGGTACCCCCCTCTCGCTCGGCGGACTCAGCCCCGAAGCCTGGGAGGCGCGCAAGCGGCGCGGCGGCGCCGAGGGCCGCCTCTTCACGGGCCTCGACGAGTTGCTGCAAGACACACGCACCGTCATCGAGCGGGACACGCCCCGGCACTGGCGCCGCAACAACGGCTACCGGTTAGAGACGCTCCTCGACACCGAACCCAACATCGCCCGGCTCCTGTGCGGCAGCGAAGGCACGCTCGCCGTCGCCACCGAGATCACGTTTTCGCTCGTGCCGCGCCCGCAACGGACGGCCCTCGGCGTGGTCCATTTCCACACGCGCCGCGACAGCCTCCAGGCCGTCACCACCATCCTCGAAACGAACCCCTCGGCGGTGGAGCTTTTCGACGGGATGACGATTGTGCAGGCGCGCAAGGCCCCCGGCTTCGCCCGCCGCCTGGGCTTCATCGAGGGCGACCCCGGCGGGCTGCTCATCACCGAGTATTACGGCGAGACGGAGGCCGAGCTAAAAAGCAAGCTGGACGAACTCGAACGGACGCTGGCGCAGGCGGGGCAGGGCTACGCCACCGTGCGCGCCCTCACGCCCGAGGCCATTGCGAACATCTGGGGCGTGCGGAAGGAAAGCCTCGGCCTCATCATGAGCGTCAAGGGCGACTGGAAGCCCGTCGCCTTCATTGAGGATGCGGCGGTGCCCGTCGAGCACCTCGCCGAATACATCGACGCGTTGACGAAGGTGCTGGAGGCGACCAACACGAAGGCATCGATGTATGCGCACGCCTCGGCCGGCTGCCTCCACGTCCGTCCTTTCCTCAACACCAAAGACGCGGCTGAGGTCAAGAAAATGCGCGACCTGAGTTGGGCGTCGATGGAGCTGGTGCGGCAGTACGGCGGCTGCGTCTCGTCGGAGCACGCCGACGGGCTGGCGCGGAGCTGGCTCAACGAGCCGATCCTGGGCAAGGAGCTCTACGAAGCCAACCGCCGCCTCAAGCGCCTCTTCGACGGGCGCGGCCTGCTCAACCCCGGCAAGGTGGTGGACGCCCCCCCGATGACTGAGGATCTGCGCCTCGGCCCGACCTACCAGACGATCCCGGTGATCGAGGAGTTGGACTGGAGCGAGGACGGCGGCTTCGCAAAGTCAGTAGAGCTGTGCAACGGCAACGGCGCCTGCCGCAAACGACTGGGCGGGACGATGTGCCCCAGCTACATGGTCACCCTTGAAGAGGAACACTCGACGCGTGGGCGGGCCAACGCGCTGCGCAGCGCCCTCTCCGGCGCCCTCCCCCCCGAGGAGTTCGTCGGCGAACGGATGTATGAGGTGTTGGACCTGTGCATCGAGTGCAAAGCGTGCAAGGCTGAGTGCCCGTCGAACGTAGACATGGCGAAGATGAAGACGGAGTGGCTGAGCAAGTACTGGGCGACGCACCGGATGCCGCTGCGCACCCGCCTCTTCGCCCGCCTGCCGCGCCTCACACGGGCGCTGCCGGCCCGCCTCGCTCGCACCGTCAACTGGATCAACCGCCGCCCGGCCCTGCGCAAGGCGATGGAAAAGACGCTCGGAGTGAGTGCCCGGCGCGCCCTCCCCGCCTTCGCCCCGGAGCCGTTCACCACCTGGTTCGCCAAGCAGAACTGGGGTGAGGACGGCACGCCCGTGGTGCTCTTCGCCGACACCTTCAACAACTACAACCACCCCGCCACGGCCAGGGCGGCCGCCGAGTTCTTGCGCAAGACTGGCCACCACGTCATCGTGCCCGACGCCAAAGCATGCTGCGGGCGTCCGCTCCTGTCGAAAGGGCTCATTCACGAGGCGCAATCCCTCGCGCTCCGAACGGTGGAGCAGCTCTACCCCTACGCCGCGCAGGGCCTGCCGGTGGTGGGGCTGGAGCCAAGCTGCATCCTCACCTTCGTCGATGAATTCCTGGCGCTCCTCCCCGGTGAGCCGCGCGCCAAAAAACTCGCCGAGGTGACGCTCACTTTCGAGCAGTACGTGGCGAGGCTGGCCGATGCCGGCGCTTTCCCGTCCGACCTCTGGAAGCGAGACGTGAGGAAGATCCTGCTGCACGGGCACTGCCACCAGAAGGCGCTCGTGGGGACGGGGCCGGCGGAGCGGTGCTTGAGCCTGCCGCCCGGCTACACGGTGGAGGTGGTCGATAGCGGGTGCTGCGGCATGGCCGGCGCCTTCGGCTACGAACAGGAGCATTACGACATCTCCATCGCGATGGCCGAGCGGCGCCTCGCCCCCACCGTCCGCGCTGCTGCCGAAGACACGATCATCGCTGCCGCCGGCACCTCCTGCCGCCACCAGATCGACGACCTAACGGGCCGCGGCACGCGCCACCCTGCCGAGATCCTCTGTGAGGCGCTGGCATGAACGGATGGAGGATAGACCGCTCGCTACGCTCGCTGAATAGAGGATAGAAGTTCGAGAAAGCTACTGGAAGGGAAACGCCTGACGTAACCTCCCGCCATCCTCCAGCCGTTCAGACGGCTTCCACCACCGGGCCGGCGTTGATGATGGCCTCGCTGCTGCCTTCGCGATACTTCTCGAAGTTCTTCGTGAACAGGTCGGCGAGCTTGCGAGCCTGCCGGTCGTAGGCCTCGCCGTCGCTCCAGGTCTGCCTCGGCAGCAGGATCTCAGCGGGCACGCCGGGCACCGAGGTGGGCACGGCCAGGCCGAAGAGCGGATCCTCGACGTAGGCGCCCTCATCGAGCGCGCCGTCGTGGATGGCGTCGATGATGGCGCGGGTGTAGCGCAGATTGATGCGTGAGCCGGTGCCGTAGGGGCCGCCCGTCCAGCCCGTGTTGACGAGCCACGCCGCCGCGCCGTGCTGCTCCATCTTCTCGGCCAGCAGCTCGGCGTACTTACTCGGGTGCCACACCATAAAGGCTGCGCCGAAGCAGGCCGAGAAGGTCGCCTGCGGCTCGGTCACACCCATCTCGGTGCCCGCCACCTTGGCCGTGTAGCCACTGATGAAGTGATACATCGCCTGCTCGGGTGTCAACCGGCTCACGGGCGGCAGCACGCCGAAAGCGTCCGCCGTCAGCAGGATGATGTTCTTCGGATGCCCGCCCACGCACGGGATCTTGGCGTTGGGGATGTACTCGATGGGATAGGAGGCGCGGGTGTTCTGGGTGATCGAGGTGTCGTCGTAATCGACGGCGTGCGTGCGCTCGTCGTAGACCACGTTTTCGAGCACGGTGCCGAACTTGATGGCAGCGTAAATCTCCGGCTCCTTCTCCGCCGATAGGTTGATGGCCTTGGCGTAGCAACCACCCTCGATGTTAAAGACGCCGTCCTCGCTCCAGCAGTGCTCGTCGTCACCGATGAGCTTCCGGCGAGGGTCGGCGGAGAGCGTCGTTTTGCCGGTGCCTGAGAGGCCGAAGAAGAGCGACACGTCGCCGTCCTCGCCCTCGTTGCAGGAGCAATGCATCGAGAGGATGCCTTTCTTGGGCATGATGTAGTTCATCACCGTGAAGACGCCCTTCTTCATCTCGCCCGCGTACTCGGTGCCCAGGATGACGATCTCCTGCCGCTCGAACGAAAGATCGACGCTCGTCTTCGAGGTCATCCCTGTCGTGTAACGGTTGGCGGGAAACTGGCCGGCGTTGTAGATGACGTAATCCGGGTCGCCGAAAGCGGCCAGTTCCTCGTCGGTGGGACGGATGAGCATGTTCCACATGAAGAGGGCGTGGTAGGGCCGCGAGCAGATGATGCGCACCTTGATGCGCTCCTTCGGGTCCCACCCGGCGAAGCCGTCGATGACGTAGAGCTTCTTCCGCGTGTTGAGGTAGTCGATAGCCCGCTCGCGGTTGATCTCGAAGGTATGCTCGTCCACATCGATGTTGACCGGGCCCCACCAGACATCGTCCGCCGATTCGGAGTGCCGGGCGATGCGCTTGTCTTTGGGGCTGCGGCCCGTCTTCTCCCCGGACCGCACCATGAGCGCTCCGGAATCTGCGATGGCGGCGTCCACTTCATTTGCCATCGCCTCCTCGTAGAGTTCGGCCGGAACGGCGTTGCGGACGACGTTGGCCACATCGATCCGATGTTTTTCGAGCGAGAACGTGTCGGTGGTCATGGGCCCCTCCTGGGGTGATGCTTGCTAAAAGTCTCTCGATGGCTCGCAATCTGCGAAAAAAGCGCTTCCTTTATTGATCTTCTCGTGCCCCGGCCCGGCTCCCCGAAGTCGAGCGCCGGATCGTTCATGCTGCGTGAAGAATGGAATCTGATGCGTGAGGGTGGCCCTGCTGTGCCATTGCGGTCTCCCCCAGCGCCGCTGCGTCGGCCTCTCCGAGAGCGACACGCGCCCGCCCTAAAGGACACGAACCGCCTGCGTCCCCGAGGCTTGTTGCTTATCAATGCCTTGCCGTTCCAGCAAGAAGCCCCTTACATGGGGCGTAAGGGAATGCCCCACAATGCTTAGGGGCTGCTCGCACGGGCCGGGCGGGGTTCTCCCCACAGCCGTGGCGGGGGCTTACCGTCGCAGCAGCGGCAGCAGGCATCCTTTCTTGCAGCGACCAGAACAACCCTCCCTGCACCGCCATGTCGTTCGCTGCGACCACCGGCAAGCTGCTCGCCCTGATGGCGGTTTTCGTCCTCGCTGGCATTCCCTTGGTGGCGTACCTCTGGGAGACCCTCAACGGAGTGCTGGCGCTGGAGGTGGAGGCGACGCGCCTGCTGATCGCCGCGCCGGTGCTGCTGCTGCTGATCGGGCTGCTGTGGCTGATGGCCCGTCGCCTGCGCCGCCTGACGGAAACACAAAATACGAATTCCTAGGGTCGGTTCGAGCAATCTCTTGTGTAAGGAGCCGCTCTCCGGGGTTGCTGCTTGGCTCAAGGCAAGGATCGTTAAGCTCTGCACGAATGTCCCTTTAAAGCTCCACTAGGTGCCATGGACCACGAAGCGCCGCGCCCATCGACCTCGCACGTCCCCGCCGAATCCCCCGAATCCGCCCCCGCCGCCCAGGCCCCGGCGCTGAAGCCGGAGGAGGAGCCGGTGGTCACAGGCACGCTCTTCATGATGCTCCTCTTCCTGATGCTGATCTTCGGCTTCTGGATGATGATGTATTTGATCCTGCTCAACCGCTGAATCCATGAAAGTCCACACCTACGAGCGCGCTTTCCTCACCCTCGGCGGGCTGCTGCTAGTAGCCTGCCTGGGCGCCCTCCTCTACGCGAGTCTGGCGATGGGCATCCACCTGCCGGGCCGGGTAGGGCAGATCGACCCCGAGGCGCTCGCCTCTACGCCGCCCTTCGACGCACCAGGCGTGCGGCAGACCGGCCCCGGCGCCTACGAGGTGGTGATGATCGGGAAAGCGTGGGTCTTCGAGCCGGCGGAGGTGCGCGTGCCCGCGGGCACCGCCATCACCTTCACCGCCACCAGCTCGGACGTACTACATGGCCTGCATGTCGACGGCACGCGGCTCAACATGATGCTCGTCCCCGGCCAGGTCTCGCAGAACACGTACCGCTTCGAGGAGCCGGGGCGCTACCTGATCCTGTGCCACGAATACTGCGGCGCGGGGCACCACACCATGTACGGCACCGTCATCGTGGAATAAGGAGCGGCCAGCTTTCTTTTGAATGACGAATGTCGAAGGAGCTGTCTCGGCGATGAAGGCATCGTCAGATCCCTCTACCATCAAGAATCCCTGCGGGAATCTTCGATTTCTTGCTCGTCATTCAGCATTCAAACAAGACCTCTTGTGAAAGCACTGGGTCTTCGACCGAACCCTTTCGTCCTACCAGAACACGCATCATGGCTGCCACCACGGCTACGGCCTTCACGCCCACGGTTTTCGATACCACGGGCTACAGGCTCCCCGAGAGTCAGCGGCGGCCCATCCGCTGGTCGCTCTACATCGGCTACCTCGCCCTCACGGCCGGCATCTTCCACGGCTTGTCGCAGGCGCTCTCCTACGCCGACATCGACATCCTGCCGTATTTCCCCTTCCTGAAGAGCTATTACCAGGGGCTCACGGCGCACGGGGTGGCCAACGCGCTCATCTTCACCTTTTCGTTCTCGAACGGTTTCCTGCCTCTCCTGACGGCGCGGGCGCTCTCGCGGAGGCTGGTGGGCGGGCTGCTGTGGGGCTCTTTCGGCCTCCTGGCGGCGGGAAACGTCCTCGTGGTCTACGCCGTCACGTCGAACCAGGCCAGCGTGCTCTACACCTCTTATGCGCCGCTGCAGGCGCACTGGACATACTACGTCGGCCTAGCCCTGGTGGTGGTGAGTACGTGGCTGGCCCTGGCGAACATGCTGATCGTGTTGCGGCGCTGGCGGAAAGATCTGCCGGGCGAGCGGATCCCTCTGCTGGCTTTCATCTCGGTGGCCTCCTACGTGATGTGGGCCCTGGCCTCTATCCCCATCGCGGTGGAGTTCCTGGGCTTCCTGACGCCGTGGACGCTCGGGCTGATGGATAAAACCGACCCCCTCCTTACACGGACCCTCTTCTGGTTCACCGGGCACGCCATCGTCTATGCCTGGCTCCTCCCGGCCTACGTCGCGTGGTACGCGCTCGTGCCCCGACAGGCGGGGGGGCGTATTGTCAGCGATTCGCTCACCCGCTTCGTCTTCATCCTTTTCCTCCTACTCTCCATCCCCACCGGCTTCCACCACCAGTACACCGACCCAGGCATCTCCACTACGATGAAGGCGATCCACGCCGTCCTCACCTTCGGCGTCTTCTTCCCCAGCCTAGCGACGGCCTTCTCCGTCATGGCTTCCCTGGAGATGGGGGGGCGGAAGGCGGGCGGGCGCGGCCTCGTCGGCTGGATCCCCAAATTGCCCTGGGGCGACCCCTCCCTCGTCGCCCAGCTCCTCGCGATGATCACGTTCGTCTTCGGCGGCATCACCGGGCTCATCAACGCCTCATTCACGATGAACCAGGTGATCCATAACACCACTTGGGTGCCGGGGCACTTTCACATGACGGTGGGCAGCGCCGTGACGCTGACCTTCATGGG
>JAHEMB010000005.1:11377-20097 GCA_024643915.1 Rhodothermaceae bacterium
GGCCGCAAGACGGCCCTGGCCTCCTCCTGGATCTACACGGTAGGTGTACTGATCTTCGCCCGAGGCATGATCTCGGCGGGGCTGGAGGGGATGCCGCGCCGCATCTTCCGCGCCGAGGCCGCCTACACGAACGAGGCGTGGGGCCTCAGCGGCGCCCTCACCGGCATCGGCGGCACCCTCATGTTTATCGGCATCGCCCTCTTCTTCGTCGTGATTGCCGTGACGGTTTTCACGGGGAAGAAAGGTGAGCAGCCGGAAGACATCCCGTGGTCTGAGACGCTCACGGCGCCGGCCAGGAGCGGCTGGGAGCTACGGCTGGATAACCTGTGGCTGTGGGTCGCCCTCGCGGTGCTGCTCATCGTCATCGCCTACGGGCCGTTCCTCGCCTCCTACCTGCCCCCTCACTTCGTCTCGCCCGGATTCAAGCTCTGGTAATGACGCGCATGAAGCACGCACTCTCTATCCGCACCCTGCTCCTCGCCGCCCTGCTCTTGTGCGTGGCGCGTTGCGTGGCCGAGGAGCCCGGCGCGCACCGCGTCGTCCCCAAAGCGGACGCCACCCCGGTAGCGGTGGGCGGCACCGAGGACCCCGTCGCCCACGGGCGGGGCCTCTTCGCGGGCAAAGGCATCTGCCACGCCTGCCACGGCCCGGCAGGCGAGGGCTCGCAGATCGCTCCCGACCTGACGGACGACGCCTGGCTGCACTTCGACGCACCCGTGACGCCGGAGAAGTTGGTTGCGATAATCGACAGCGGCGTAAGGAACCCCATCAAGCACCCCGGCGCTATGCCTCCCAAAGGCGGCGCCTCCCTCACCGACGAGGAGGTCGCAGCCGTCGCCGCCTACGTCTTTTCGCTCAGCAACTGACCGGAGACCGGCGAGGCCAGCGCTACGGGCAACGTCACGGTGAAACGGCTGCCCTCCCCCGGCGTGCTCTCGGCGCTGATCGTTCCCCCGTGCCGCTCCACGATGCGCCGGCAGATGGCCAGGCCCATCCCCGTCCCCTCGTACTGGATGCGTCCGTGGAGCCGCTGGAAAGGCGAAAAGACGCGGTCGAGGTATTTCTCTTCGAAGCCGATGCCGTTATCCTCCACCACGAGGCGGCACCATCGGCGGCCCGCCGCGTCCTCCTCGACGGCGCCGGAGACGCGGACGCGCGGGAGCACTTCCGCCCGGCTGAACTTCAGGGCGTTGCCGATCAGGTTTTGCAGGAGCTGATGCATCTGCGTTGGATCAGCTTCGATCTGCGGCAGAACGCCGATCTCCACCTGCGCCTGCGCCTCCTTGATTCGTATCTCCAGATCCTCTAGTACCTGCTTCGCTACACTGTTCAGATCGAGGGTGCTGAACGGTTGGCCCTGCGTGGCGATGCGGGAGAATAAAAGCAGGGCCTTGATGAGGGCTGACATGCGCGACGCCGCGCTCTCCATGCGATCGACGTAGTCCCGGCCCTGGGCGTCGAGCCGCTTCCCGTAATCGGCTCGCAGCAGGTCGGAGAACGCCTGGATCTTGCGGAGGGGCTCCTGCAAGTCGTGCGAGGCCACATAGGCGAAATCCTGCAACTCGCGGTTGCGCTGCTGCAGGGTCTCGTTGGCCTCAGCCAGCTCACCCGTGCGGGCTTCCACCTGCTGCTCCAGGGTCCGCGTGAGTTCGTTGAGCGCCTGCTGGGCCGCTTTGCGGTGGGCGATGTTCTCGATGATGGAGATGAAATGGTCGACGGCGCCGTCGGCCTGCCGCACGACGGAGACGGTGAGGTGGATCCAGACGGTGTGCCCGTCCCGGTGGAGGTAGCGTTTCTCCATCTCATAATCGTCGCGCTCGCCATTGAGGCATTGTTGGACGAAGGCGAGATCAGCCTCCAGGTCGTCGGGGTGCGTGATATCCTGGAACGACAGGGCAAGGAGTTCCTCACGCGGGTAGCCCACAATATCGCAGAGGCGCTCATTGACGCGCAGCCACGACCCATCGGGCGCCACGTGTGCGATGCCGACGGCAGCATTCTCGAACGTAGCCCGGAAGCGGGCCTCGCTCTGGCGGAGAGCCTGCTCAGCGCGCCGCCGCTCGGTGACGTCTTTGAAGACGAGGGCAAAACGGCCCTGCGGCTTGACGGGGGTGGCAAAGACATCGAACCAGCGCCCCATGGCGTCGGAGCCGCTTTCGAACCGGAACGCTTCGCCGCCGAGGGCCACGCGGGCGTAGGTCTCCACCCAGTGCGGCTCCAGGTTCGGCACGAGTTCATGGGCCGTCCGCCCGGTGGCATCGACGAGGCCGGTCATCTCCTCGAAGAGCGGGTTCACCTCCAGGAAGCGGTAATCAACAGGCTGCCCCTCCTCGTCCACGATGATCTCGCAAAGGCAAAAGCCTTCGTCGATAGCCTCAAAGAGGGCACGGAAGCGCGCCTCGCTCTCGCGCAAAGCCTCCTCGGCCTGCTTCCGGTCGTGGATGTCGATGACCGAGCCGACGTAGCCAAGGAAAGTGCCATCGTCAACGTAGCGGGGCCAGCCGGCAGCAATAATCCAGCGGTAAACGCCGTCGCGGCGGCGGAGTCGGAAGTCGAGGCGGAACGATTCGCCGCGCTCGTTCGCCTGCAAGAAAGCCTCCTCCTGGTGGGCGCGGTCGTCGGGGTGAACAACGTCGAGCCAGCCAAAGCCCATCCCGGCCTCTTCGGTCTGGCCGGTGTACTCGGACCAGGAGCGGCTGAGAAACGTGCAGGCGCCACTCGCGTCGGTCACCCAGAGCAGGGGCGGCGCCGTGCCGGCGAGGCTGTCCCCAACCGATTCCAACAGATCGGCTGAGTGCGACCGCTCCGCCAGCACACGCCCGTGCGCCTCGCGCAGGACGCTGAGTTCTCGCCGCAGGGCTTCGTTCTCCTGCCGCGCCGCTCTGAGCGCGGCCTGCCCTTCGGCAGCCTGCGTGATGGCCCCAGCCATTTTTCTAGCTACTGTTCGTTCCTCGTGCGGCACAGCCTCGTGCTTTAGACAATGACGAATACAGGCTAAAGACCCTTGGAAGGAATTCCGCAGGATAGGGAGCCTAGGTCGATGAAACCGTAAAAAACAGGATATTCAACCCAGCGTTTTGCAACGCGAGGCGCTGGCATCCCGATCCTCACCTCGGCGCCCGCCCCGTCACGATGCGGGGATGCCCGGCCAGGTCAGGCTTTTCCTGAACCTTTTCGAAAGCCGCCTCACGCAGTAGATCAGCGACGGCCCCGGCATGATCGGCGTGCGTCTCGAACACGAGCAGTCCGCCTGGCTTGAGAAGGGACGATGCGTGCCCGGTGATAGCGCGGTAGTAAAGGAGGAGATCGGGGCCGGTGAAGAGGGCGCGGTGCGGCTCGAAATCGCGCACCTCGGGCTGCAGCGTCGCCGCCTCGTCGTCGGGTAGGTAGGGCGGATTGGAGATGAGCAGGTCGAGGGCGCCGGGGGCCTGTTGGGCGAAATCCGGGGCGAGGGCGTCGGCGCGGAAAAAGGTGACGGGCAGGCTGAGGTTCTCGGCATTGTCGCGGGCCACGGCCAGGGCGTCAGCGCTCACGTCGCAGGCGAAAACGTGGGCATCGGGGCGGGCATGGCGCAGGGCGAGGGCGATACAGCCGCTGCCTGTGCCCACATCCAGCACGCGCGGCGCCGTGATCCCCTGAATCAACCGCAGGGCTTCCTCTACCACCTGCTCCGTCTCGGGACGGGGGATGAGCACCGCGGGCGTCACTATCAGGCGCAGGCCGAAGAAGTCGGCGTGGCCGAGGACGTACTGGAGCGGCTCGCGCCGCAGGCGGCGGGCCAACAGCGATTCGAGGCGGCGCACCTGCTCGGCCGCCACCGCGCGCTCCGGGTAAGCGAGGAGCTGCGCCCGGCTACAGGCCAGCACTTCTTGCAGCATCCACACGGCGTTCTGCCGGGCTTCGCGCACGCCTCCCACCGCCAGCCGTCGCGTCGTTTCGGCCAGCAGCGCCCCTTGCGTTCCATGTTTATGCTGATACTGCACGTTGTTTCGGCGCGTCGGCTTTCCTGAGAAGATGAAAATACAGGGGAAAGCCGGAGAAGAATTGGCCCTGCCCTGCCGCTCGTCCTTTAGCTCCGTTATCTTTTGCCGCTGTTCTGCGGCGACCTGCTAACAGGGGCGCCGCGTATTGCGTCGATAGCGAGCCCCGCGTATATTCGGCGTTCTCCGTTACAAAAGGGTAACCGACCCTCTCTGGCGCGCCCCGGTGGAGACCCGCCGTGCCCCCGGCACTGTTGCCCACTCGAAATTAACC
The DNA here is from genome assembly GCA_024643915.1 of Rhodothermaceae bacterium. GTDB lineage: Bacteria > Bacteroidota > Rhodothermia > Rhodothermales > JAHEMB01 > JAHEMB01. Next base: position 15,632 of record JAHEMB010000005.1, read on the forward strand.
TACGGAAGCTGTGATGACGATTCGTGAGAAGCTGGCGGCCCTGGCTGCCAACCTGTGGTGGAGTTGGAATCCCGAAGTGCTCGACCTGTTTCGCCGCCTCAACCCTTCCGCCTTCGACACCTCCGACAACAACCCCCTCGCCGCCCTCGAAGAGGCTGACCCTGCCCTGCTCGACGACAAGAAATTCGGGCGCGACGTGGATACGGCGTACGAGGCGTTCCAGGAGTATTTGAACAGCTCGCCGCGCTACGCGGACGCCCCGCGCGTCAGCTACTTCTGCATGGAGTACGGCCTGCACGAGAGCCTGCCTCTCTACGCCGGCGGCCTCGGCATCCTCGCGGGCGACCATTGCAAAGCGGCCTCGGACATCGGCCTGCCTTTCACCGCCATCGGCTTCTTCCTGCGCGAAGGCTATTTCAGCCAGCACTTCGACGGGAGCGGCTGGCAGCAGGCCGAGTACCCGGTCATCGATCCGCGCCGCCATCCCCTCACGCTCGTCCGGGCCCAGAACGGCGCCCCGCTCATCATCACCGTCCACCTCGGGCGGCAGCCCCTCTACCTCATCGCCTGGCGCCTGCAGGTGGGCCGCACCACGCTCTACCTGCTCGACACCGACTTCGGCGCGAACCCCGGCGAGTTGCGCTTCCTCACGCGGCGGCTCTACCAGGGCGGCGGCATCGCCCGCATCCAGCAGGAGATCGCCCTCGGCATCGGCGGGCTACGGCTGCTGCGCGCCCTCGGCGTGGAGACGGACGTCTACCACATGAACGAGGGGCACTGCGCCTTCCTTACGCTCGAACTGCTGCGTGAGCGGCTGGGCGTGGGCCATACCCTTGAGGTGGCCGAGGACTGGGTGCGCGAGCACACCATCTTCACCACCCACACGCCCGTCATGGCCGGGCACGACCGCTTCGACCCGCGCCTCTTCACCGAGCAGATGGCCGCCTTCCGCGAGCAGCTCGGCTTCGACGAGCGCCACCTGCTCAGCTATGGCCGCGTCAACCCGGACGACATGACCGAGTCGTTCACGATGACGGTGCTGGGGCTGAAGATGTCGCGCCAGGCCAACGGCGTCTCCAGCCTCAACGGCGAGGTGGCCCGCCGCCAGTGGCACCACCTCTACCCGAGCCGCCCCGTCGACGAGGTGCCCATCGGCTCGATCACGAACGGCGTCCACCTGCCCACCTGGACGGCGCCCCTCGCCCGCGCCTTTTTCGACCAGCGCCTGGGCAACTGGCTCGAACGCCGCGACGAGGCCGCGTTCTGGCAGCAACTCGACAAGGTTTCGGACAAGGATCTCTGGCAGTACCGCTCGACCCTCCGCAAGACCTTCGTCGATTATGTCAACGAGATCGCGCCCCGGCAGACCCTGCCGCAGACCGCTCGCCTCGACTCCGATGCACTCACCATCGGCTTCGCGCGGCGCTTCGCCCCGTACAAGCGCGCCACCCTCATCTTCCGCGACCTGGAGCGCCTCGCCCGGCTTTTCGAAGCGGAGGGCCGGCCCTTGCAGATCATCTTCGCCGGCAAGGCCCACCCGGACAACTACGACGGCAGCCGGCTCATCCAGCAGATCTACGAGTTCGGCAAGCACCCCGCTCTCGAAGGCCGGGTGCTGATCCTCGAAAACTACAATGTGGCCGTGGCGCGGATGCTCATCTCCGGCTCGGACGTGTGGCTCAACAACCCGCGCCCGCCCATGGAAGCCAGCGGCACGAGCGGCCAGAAGGTGACGGTCCACGGCGGCCTCAACCTGTCGATCCTCGACGGCTGGTGGCCCGAGGGCTACGACGGCCAGAACGGCTGGGCCATCGGCGAGGCCGAGGCCGACCCCAACCGGGGCGAGCTCGACGCTGTGGAGGCCCAGGACGCCGCCGACGCTGCCTCGCTCTACCACGTCCTCGAAAACGAGGTCCTGTCCGCCTTCTACGAGCGCGGCGATGACGGCCTGCCACACCGATGGATCGCCCACATGCGCGCCGCCATGACCACTCTCCCCCACGCCTTCAGCGCCACGCGCATGGTAAGCGACTACGTGGAGCAGATGTACTGCGTGGACTGCTACGCCGAAGCAGGAGCGTGAAACGTGGGGAGCCTGCCCCGATTCAGTCTATCGGGGTGAGGGTGGCTATTTATTTGTACCTTCGAAGTGAAGCGCCTTTCCCCCTTCTTCACGAAGGGGGACCGCCCGGACTGAACGTAGGTGAAGGACGGGCTGGGGGATGTGGTGCTGAATGGCACCCGCGCTTCCAGGAACCGTAGCGCTAACCCTCGGCACATCCCTCTGGGGCGGGTTCGGCGCGAGGCAAGTCGGGCGGCCTCACCCATTTACCAGAAACGTACCGAGAACCCGTCGAACTCGCCGGTGGCGGGGCGCCAGTCGGAGGTGACGTTGGTGACGTGGGCGGCGGAGGGGCCGTGGTGAAGGGCCTGGAGCAGATCCTCCAGCGCCGCGCGCGGGCCTTCGGCGACGAGGCGGACCGCGCCATCGGACTCGTTGCGCACCCAGCCGTCTAGCCCGAGGTTGCGCGCCCGTGTCCGCACGAAATGCCGGAAGCCGACGCCCTGCACGCGCCCCGTCACGTGCGCCGATAGCCGCTCGTTCATGGAATTAGCAATGAGAAATGAGCAGTTAACAATGGTTCTGAAAAGAGATCTGGTCGCTGTGTTGACACAAGCGCAGCGATTCGTCTTTTAAATCTTCCAATTGCTCATTGCTCGTTGTCAATTGCTCATTGCAAAAGCCCTCGTTGCTTCGTCCAGCTTCGGAAGCCCTCCTCTAGCTGCTCGAAGGAGTCGAGGACGAAGAGCAGGTCTTGCAGGTGCCACACGTCGTACTCCGTCTCGACGATCACCGCCGGGTCGAACGGCTTCTTCTCGACCTCTTTCGAGAGCGCATGCGTCACCTCGTTCTTGGAGGACAGGATGCCGGCGCCGAAGATGCGCAGCCCCTCCTCCTGCCGCACCAGGCCGAACTCGACCGTGAACCAGTGGAGTCGCTCCAGGCGGGGGCGGTCGGCGCCCTGGGCCTTGAGGGCCGCCTGGCCGAAAAGCTGGTAGAAGTCGGCGAAGGCCGGCTCCGTCAGCATCGGCATGTGGCCGAACATGTCGTGGAAGAGGTCAGGGGCGGGAGTGTAGTCGAGTTCCTCTTTGCCCCGGATGTAATCGGTTGAGGGGAAGGTGCGGTTGGCGAGGAGGGTGAAGAAATCCTTCTCGTGGAGCAGGCCGGGAATGCGCGCGATGCGCCAGCCGGTGGCCGCTTCGAGGTTGCGACTGAGGTCGCGCAGGGCGGGGATACGGTCGGGGGTCATGCCCAGGATCTCGACACCCTGCATGAACGCCTCGCCAGCCCGGCCCGGCAGCATCTGCATCTGCCGCTCGAAAAGCGTGTGCCAGATCTCGTGGTCCTCCGCCGGATAGTCCGGGTAGTGAATCTCGTCGCCGACGGGGGGCGGGCCGTCGAGGTTCTGAGGGATGCAGCGTGGGTCGAGGTCTTCGGCAGCGGCTTTCTCGTAGGCGGAAAGCTCTGCCTCGTCGCGCCCGTTGGAGGCGACGGGCTCCATCGTTTTATTGTCCATCATAATGTACTCCTGGTTGATCTATAGAAATTGGAACCGCTTCCAGCTACTTGTAGCACGCTGCAAACGCGTCTACGTTTCGCTTGGGGGCGGGCCGCTGCGCCGGAGCAGAAGCGCCGTGCCGACGTAGCCGACGAACGCCGCCACGCCAAAGCCGACGACGGTGCGTGTCAGCCGAAAATGGCCTTCGAAAAGCACCTCGACGAGCAAAGCCACCAGGACGAAGAGCGCCGCAAAACACAGCGCCCCCGCCACCACAAGCGGCCACGTCCGAAAGGCTTCCTCGCCAAACATGGGCAAGCCCCAAAAGCGATTAGGCAGGCACCCCGTTAAAAAAGGCGGGCACCGCCGCGTTCCGCACGAGGCAAGAATTCCAGGTTGAAAGCGACAGATGAGCTGACCCACGCACCGGCCCACGAACCGTCAACCGCCAAGAAACATCAACCGACAACCGGCCAACCGACAACCAGTCAGCGTGTGTACCAGTGCTGCTCTTTCTTTTCGCCGTGCTTCATGCGAAAGGTGGCGTACCCGACGACGCCGCCGAGGAGGGCCGAGCCCACGTCCGACCAGTTAAACTCGAACTCACGCTTGAGCAGATAGCGCTGCCCCAGGCTTTTCGTGAGGGTGGTGCCCGCACTAAAAAGGATCACCCAGACGGGCGCGAATTTCCAGAAGGTATCTCTATTGAGTTCCATTTTCGTCTCCCAAGGGTTTGTTGTATTCCAGAAGACGAGGACGGTGCGCTTTTCCTGACAGTTCCAGGCGTAATTAAAGCGTTGCAGGCAGAAAGCAGGATTGTGAAGATTGCCCATCACGGACCAGTCACGCCAACGCCCCGGCCACGAAAAAGGCGAGGAGCGAGACGGCGGCGACGAGGAGCGAGTA
>JAHEMB010000369.1 GCA_024643915.1 Rhodothermaceae bacterium
AGGCCCGCGATGCCGGCGGTGGCGACGAGCGCGGCCACGTCTACGTCGAGTTGATCGAGCACCATGATGACGGCGACGGGCCAAACGACGTACCGCGCCGACGAGCTGAGGAGGTTGCTGATGGTGAAGGCCCGCTGCCGCCGGGGGTGCGACTTCGGCAGGTCCTCGAACCGACGCGTCGACCGCTTCGACACCTTATCGATGACGCGGATGGCGAGCCAGGCGAGGAAAAGAATCAGCAGGATCTGCACCATCACGCCCGCCAGGCCAATCCACAGCGCCGCGTCTAGCAGCCCCTCGCGGAGAGCACCGAAGAAGTCGCTGAAGGTGGTGGGGTCCGCCAGGCGCTGGATCGTCGAGTCGGCGCGCAAACGCTGAGCGAGCGAGACGGTATCGACAGCCGCCGTGTCCGGCGGAGTGGCTTGCTGGAGCGGGTTGAGCTGGGTCAGAAGGAGGAGGCGGTTCAAAAGCATTAAGAAGCGGTGAGGGGAGCGATAGATTTAATGGGGAGTGGGGGAAAGGAGACGGCGAATCGAAGAGGCGAAGAGGGCCTGCCCTTCAGTGTAACTTCGATTCCTCGATTCCTCGATTCTCCTGCTCACTCTTTCTCCGAGAGGGCGGCGATGCCGGGGAGGGTCTTGCCTTCGAGGAACTCGAGCATGGCGCCGCCGCCGGTGGAGACGTGGCTGACGTGGTCCTCATAGCCGGCCTCGACGATGGCCGCCACCGAGTCGCCGCCGCCGACGACGGTGACGGCGCCGGCGTCGGTGGCCTCGGCGAGGGTCTCGGCGATGGCGAAGGTGCCTTTCGAGAAGTTCTCCATCTCGAAGACGCCCATCGGGCCGTTCCAGATGATGGTTTTCGCGCCAAGGAGAATCTCGCGGTAGACGCGGAGGGTCTCCGGGCCGATGTCCAGCCCCATCTCGCCCTCGGGGATGTCGCCCTCGACGGTGTGGTGCGTAGCGTCGTTGCTGAAGGCTTCGGCAACGACGTGGTCACTCGGCAACTCGATCTTGCCGTCGGCCTTTTCGTAGAGTGCCTTCGCTTCCTCCAGCTTGTCCTCCTCCACCTTCGAGGCGCCGACCTGATGGCCGAGGGCTTTGAGGAACGTGTAACTCATCGCCCCGCCGATCAGCAGGCGGTCCACCTTGTCCAGCAGGTTCTCGATCACGCCGATCTTGTCCGACACTTTCGCCCCGCCCAGGACGGCCACGAATGGCGCTTCAGGTGCTTCCATCACTTTGCCCAGGTACTCGACCTCCTTCTGCAGCAGGTACCCCATTGCCGATTCCGGGACATGGCGCGTGACGCCCTCGGTAGAGGCGTGCGCCCGGTGCGCCGAGCCGAAGGCGTCGTTCACGTACACGTCGGCGAGGCGGGCGAGCTGCCAGGAGAAGTCCTCGTCGTTCGTCGTCTCGCCCGCGTGGAAGCGCGTGTTCTCCAGCAGCAGCACGGCGCCGTCGGACAGGTTCTCGACCGTCTCCGCGACCGTGTCTCCCACCGTATTGCTGACGAAGCGGACGCGCTCGCCCAGCAGCTCCTGCAGCCGCTCGGCGACGGGTTGCAGGCTGTACTGGGGATCCGGCTCGCCCTTGGGGCGGCCCAGGTGGCTCATCAGCACCACCCGGCCATCATCTTCCATGATCTTTCGGATCGTGGGCAGGGCGGCGCGGATGCGCGTGTCGTCCGTCACCATCACATGGCCGTTCTTCTCCTGAAGCGGCACGTTGAAGTCCACGCGCACGAGGACGCGCTTGCCGCCAAGGTCGAGGTCGTCGAGGGTGCGTTTAGGCATTATTTCAGGAATGGAAGCGTGGAAGAAAGGAAGCGTGGAAGAGACTGCATCTGAGAAACAGATCGTCCATTCTTCCTCTCTTCGTTTCTTCCATGCTAATGAGCAAGAGCATGAAAAACGGGAGAACGGAAAGGGCTCCGCTCTCCCGTTGGAAACAGGCGGCCTGCCGGTTACGCCGGCTCGGCCACCTTCATCAGCTTCTCGGCGATATCGACCGTGCGGTTGGCGTAGCCCCACTCATTGTCGTACCAGCCGACGACCTTCACGAGGTTGCCGGTGGTCATCGTCGAGAGGGCGTCGAAGATGCACGAGTGCGGGTTGCCGACGATGTCGGTGGAGACGATGGGGTCCTCGGTGTATTCGAGGATGCCTTCGAGGTTGCCCCCGGCGGCGTCGCGGAAGGCCGCGTTGATCTCCTCGACGGAGGCGTCGGTCTCGATCTCGGCCGTCAGATCGGTGAGCGAGCCGTCCGGCACGGGCACGCGAAGGGCGAAGCCGTCGAGTCGGCCCTTTAGGTGGGGCAGCACGAGGCCGACGGCCTTAGCGGCGCCCGTCGTCGTGGGGACGATGGAGTAGGCAGCGGCGCGGGCGCGGCGGAGGTCTTTGTGCGGGGCGTCCTGGAGGTTCTGGTCGGAGGTGTAGGCGTGGATCGTCGTCATGAAGCCACGCTTGAGGCCGAACGTGTCGTCCAGGATCTTCGCCATTGGGGCGAGGCAGTTGGTGGTGCAGCTCGCATTCGAGACCACCTGCTCGTCGCCCGTGAGGACATCGTCGTTGACGCCGAGGACGATGGTGGCATCGACCTCGCCCTGCGCGGGCGCGGAGATGACGACCTTCTTAGCGCCGCCCTGGAGGTGCAGGCCGGCCTTCTCGCGCGAGCGGAAGACGCCCGTCGATTCCACCACCACGTCGGCGCCGAGGTCGCCCCAAGGGAGCTTGGCGGGGTCGCGCTCGCTGAAGACGCGGAAGTGGTCGCCGTTGATGACGAGGTGGTCGCCATCGGCTTTCACCTCGCCCTTGAAGACACCGTGGACGCTGTCGTACTTGAAGAGGTGGGCGAGGGTAGCGGCGTCCGTCAGGTCGTTGACGGCGACGATGTCGAAGTCCTCGCCGCGCTCGAGGATGGCGCGGAAGACGAGGCGCCCGATGCGCCCGAAGCCGTTGATGCCGAGTTTAATAGCCATATGCGAGCCTCCTGTTTCGTTCGATGATCGAAAGGGGTGAGGAAAGTGAAACGTAGTGGGTAATAGGTAAGGGTGCGCTATCGAGCGTTTAGGTAAAGCTCCCTCCCCCTTCTCTACGAAAGGGGACCGCTCGTTCGGAACGCATGTGGAGAACGAGCAGGGGGATGGGGTGAGGCCCGGCGCTTACGCTGCGACAGCAGCGCCATTCCTCAGCTCATCCCTCTGGGCCGCTCCAGGTTCGTTCCGTCGCCCCTGTTTCCCTTCGTGGAGAAGGGAGAGGGTCTGGCGATGGGTGTTGACGCAGCGCCCTCACGGTTCATTTTTCCAGTTTCAAAAATGGTACAAAGCAAAGGTAGCTGACGATCCAGAACAGGCCATTTCGTTTTGATGAAGAATCCGTCTAAAAGCGACGGATCGGTCTTCCTTCCAACCCGTATGGAAACGATGCGGGCACGAGGCGTTTAAGCACCGAATTTTGCGGCGCCCCTTCCGCCGCTTTTATCGTCCACCCATCTGTTTCTTCGCAGGCCCGATCATGTCTACCCTGAACGCCCCCACCAAGATTTCCAAGCGCCACGAGATGCGCCAGGATACGGTCGTCACGTTTTACGCCCGTGCCTGGGAATACGTCGACCGCAACCGAACGCTCGCTATCGGGGTGCTGGCAGGGCTCGTCCTTCTCGCGGTGGGCATCGTCGGGTATTTCCTTTATCAGGGTGTGCAGGGCGAGAAGGCTCAGGGGCTGCTGGCGCAGGCCTTGGCCGTCTACGACGAGGGCAACTACCGCCTCGCCCTCGACGGCGACGAGAACACCATCGGCCTCCTCGAAGTGGCCGACGAGTACGGCGGCTCTGATGCCGGCAACCTTGCCCACTTCTACGCGGGCGACGCCCTCTACCGGCTGGGCGAGTACGACGAGGCCCTCGACCATTTCGAGGACTTCGACATTGAGTCCAACGTGGTGGGGGCCGGGGCCTACGCTGCCATGGCCGCTATCTACGAGAACAAGGAGGAGTACGAGCGGGCCGGCGACCTCTACCGCCGCGCTGCTTCCGTCTTCCCAAACGAGCTGACCTCGCCGCAGTACCTCCTCCAGGCCGGGCGTGCCTACGAAACAGCCGGCGAGTACGACGACGCACGCGACGCCTACGAGTCGATCCGCGAGGACTATCCCGAGTCCGAACTCATCAGCGGTCTCGACTTCTACCTTGCCCGCATTGACGCCAAGGAAAAAGCCACTTCTTGATTGCGGATTGCGGATTTCGAAATGGCGTAGCCATTCCCGAAGGAATTGCGGATTGGGTGCCGGAATGCAGCATTGGTGGTGAGTGTACTCAATCCGCAATCCGCGATCCACAATCCGATATCGATTATGCCGACCATTCTCGTTGTAGACGACGAAGCCAGTATCCGCCGCACGCTGCGCGAGATCCTCGAATACGAGAGTTACGAGGTGGAGGAGGCCGTGGACGGTGAGGAGGCCCTGGAAAAGCTGCGCGGCGGCCGGTACGACCTCGCCCTGCTCGACATCAAGATGCCCAAGCGTGACGGGCTGGAGGTGCTCCAGACTATCGCCGACGAAATGCCCGAAGTGCCCGTCGTGATGATCTCGGGGCACGGCAACATCGAGGCGGCGGTGGAGGCTACCAAGCTCGGCGCATTCGACTTTATCGAGAAGCCGCCCGACCTCAACCGCCTCCTCGTCACCATCCGCAACGCGATGGACCGGGGGCAGCTCGCCGTGGAAAACCGGCGGATGCGGCAGACCATCGTCGAGCAGGTGGAGGGCGAGTTGACGCCCATCCTGGGGGGCAGCCCTGCCATCAGCCGGATCAAAGAGACGCTCGCCCGTGTGGCGCCCACCGAGGCGCGCGTGCTTATCACGGGCGAGCCGGGCACGGGCAAGGAACTCGTGGCGAAGTGGATCCACCACCTCTCCAACCGGCACGAGGGGCCGATGGTGGAGGTCAACTGCGCTGCCATCCCCAGCGAACTCATCGAGAGCGAGC
>JAHEMB010000006.1 GCA_024643915.1 Rhodothermaceae bacterium
TCGGCGCGGTCGGTGGGGGCGCGGGCCTACACGGTGGGGCGGGACGTGGTTTTTGGGGCGGGGCAGTACGCGCCGGGGACGACTCAGGGGCGGCGCCTGCTGGCCCACGAACTCACGCACACGATTCAGCAGGCCGCGTCGCGGAAACCGAGGATTCAACGCGCACCTACGTACACCGACTGCGTCGCCGACCGCAAAGCTCTTGTCGAGAGCGCCGTCAGTCAGGCGGCGGGGATCGCTCGCTCGGCAAAGGAAGATCTGGAAAAGCCGATCCTCCTCTCCGGCACGCGTAACGCTCTGCGCAATGCCTTTGGCGAAGATGCCGACAAAGATGCTGTAGCCAAGGTATTCAAACACATTGAGGATACGCTGGATAGCAAGACGTATGTCTGCAAGACCTCGTGCTCGAAAACGAAGGATAAACGTGATGTATGCGCACAGGGCGACATGCCGGGCAGTGAAATCCGGATATGCCCCAAGTTCGATAATGAAAGCTGCGGGTCCACGGCTCTGACGATCATTCACGAAGGGGCGCACAACGCAGGGGTTCATCATGGAGAGGCTGGCCCGGAAGACAATGCGTATCTCTACGAAACCTTTGTTATGGGGCTCCAGGCCGGGCTGACCCCTCCTTCGCTATCAGAGAAACAGGAGGGGGCCCTGCCACCGAGCATCGGTGAATGAAATAGCCTGCTGCTGACGCTTACCATCCCTTCGGCCTCAAGATCATAACTCTCATGACCGGATTCCCTCGCTCTCCACGCGTGCAGAAAGGCGCCATCATCGGGTTGGACAAGTTCAACCCGCTGGCGAGCATCGTCATCTTCCAGTACAACCCGGAGCAGCTCACGCGCACGCTCACGGCGCAGACCAGCACGCAGGACGGCGACGAGGAGGACGCCCTCCGCCTCAAAGCCCCGCCCAAAGAGCAGATCACCGTCAAGATCGAGCTTGACGCGGCGGACCAGCTCGAACAGAGCGATCCGCTCGCCGGGGCGCTGGGCATCTACCCGGCGCTCGCCTCGCTCGAAATGCTGATCTACCCTAAATCTATCGCTGTCATCGCCAACGAGATCCAGCGGGCGCTGGGGGTGGTGGAGATCATCCCGCCCGAGGCGCCGCTGACGCTTTTCTACTGGGGCCTCAAACGCGTGCTGCCGGTGCGTATCAACAGCCTCAACGTCACCGAGGAGCACTTCGACGCAGACCTGAACCCCATCGTCGCCGAGGTGAGCCTGACGATGGATGTGCTAAGCTACCACGACCTGGGGATGCTGAGTGTGGGGGGCGCGCTCTACCTCGCCAACCAGATCATCAAAGAAGGCATGGCGACCATCGCCGGGGTGTCCAACGTGGCGGGTGCGGTTTCGGGATCTGTCAACGTGTCTATCGGAGCCTGACTGCCATGTTCGATCCCAAAAGCCGCTACGCGAAGATCGAGACGGCCACGCTGGAGGTGGCGGGTCGCGACGGACGCCCGCGCCCGGTGCGCTACGTGCGCCGCCGTTTCCTCCCCGCGCCGGCCACCGACGCCGAGACGCTCGTCGAGCACACCGTCTTCGAAGGCGACCGCCTCGACAACGTCACCGCACGTTACCTCGACGACCCCCAGCAGTTCTGGCGATTGTGTGATGCCAACAACGCCCTCCACCCGCGCGAGCTGACCGACGAGGTCGGCAAGCTCATCAAGATCGCCCTGCCCCGGATCTGACCGGGAGCGGCCCCGCTTTCGCCCAAGACGATGCTCGACAGCCTGCTTGGCGCCCGCCTTATCCTGATGACCGGCTCCACGGTGCCCCTGCCGGCGCCGCCGGAGGCGATGCTGTCTTTCGACAAGATCGAGGTGACCAATGACGCTGATCAGGGGGATGGCTTTCAGATCACCTTTAAGCTCTCGAAAGGGCCCCTCCTCGACTACACGCTCCTTCAGAGCGGTGCCGTCGATCTGTTCAACCGCATCGTCATCGCCGTGGCCTTCGGTGTGATTCCAGAAGTGATCATCGACGGCGTCATCACGCATCACCAACTCGCGCCCAGCAACACGCCGGGCCAGTCGCGCCTGACGATCACCGGCAAGGATGTCAGCCTGCTGCTCGACCTGGAAGAGCGGAACGAGCCATACCCGAACCAGCCGGACTTTGTGATCGTCACCCAACTGCTGGCGGCCTATGCCCAGTACGGCATCGTCCCGGCCGTCACACCCACCGCCGACGTACCCATCGAACTCGAACGCATCCCGCGACAGCACGAGACCGACCTGAAGTTTATCCAGCGGATGGCGGAGCGCAACGGGTTCGTCTTTTACATCGAGCCCGTCCTGCCGGGCCTGAGCACGGCGTATTGGGGGCCGGAGAACCGGCTGAACCTGCCGCAGTCCGCCCTCAGCATCGACATGGGGTCGGCGACAAACGTGGAGCAGCTCAATTTCTCAGCGGACGCCCTGGCGCCGGTGGAGACGGAGGGGAGCCTCGTCGAGCCGATCACGAAGGCGACCATCCCGATCCCGTCCCTGCCGCCGCTCAGGATCCCGCCGCTCTCGACGTCGCCCCTGCCGGCGCGGCGCAAGGTGCAGCTCCGCGAGGCGGCCCACCGGAACGTGGGGCAGGGGCTGTTGGCCTCCGTCGCCGCTTCCACGAACGCCCCCGACCCCGTTACGGGCACGGGCTCGCTAGACAGCAAACGCTACGGGCACGCCCTCCGGGCGCGCGGCCTCGTCGGCGTGCGCGGCGCCGGCCTCTCCTACGACGGCAACTACTTCGTGCGCAAGGTCACGCATACCATCGAGCGGGGGCGCTACACGCAATCCTTCACCATCAGCCGCGAAGGCACCGGTACCCTCCTGCCCTTCGTCGTGCCATGAGCGAACCCTTTTACGGAAAATATCGAGGCGTCGTCACCGACATCAACGATCCCCTGATGATGGGGCGCGTCAAGGCCACCGTGCCGGACGTGCTGGGCGACCAGGAGAGTGGCTGGGCGTTGCCCTGCGCGCCCTTCGGTGGCAGCCAGGTAGGCTTTTTCGCGCTCCCGACGACGGGGGCGGGCGTCTGGATCGAGTTCGAGCACGGCGACCCGGATTACCCGATCTGGAGCGGCTGCTGGTGGGGCTCGGCGGCCGAAGTGCCGCCCCTGCTGCTGGCGCCGCCTTACAAGAAGTTGATGATCGTCACCGAAGGCGGGCAATCCATCACCCTTGACGACACGCCGGGCGTGGGCGGCATCACCCTCGAAACGTCGTCGGGGCAGAAGATCGTCCTGACCGCCCTCGGCATTGAGATCGACAACGGGCAGGGCGCGGCTATTAAGATGACCGGCCCGCAGGTATCCGTCAACAACGGCGCCCTCGACGTGATTTGATCAAAGAGAAGGAAGAACGATCCCCCAGACACTCCGCATTCCGCATTCCACACTCGACATGCCTGGCTTTCTGCTACATCAAGGGGCGACGGTGCTGTGCCTGCACGGGGGGCAGGCGCAGGCCACGGCGCCCAACCCGCGCGTGATGGTGAGCGGTCAGCTCGTCGTTACCCAGGCGGCCCCGCATGCCGTGGCCGGTTGCCCGTTTTCCACACCCGGCGGCCCGCTGCCGTGTGTGACGGCGCAGTGGGTGACCGGGGCCACGCGCGTGTTGGTGGGAGGGCAGCCCGTGCTCCTGCAGGATAGCCAGGCCGTCTGCACGCCCAACGGCACCGGCGTCACCATCGCCGTCACCCAGACCCGCGTTCGAGGCCAGTGATGCACGTAGACTATCCATACCGCGTTGATGGAAGAGGGCGCACCGCCGTCACCGACAGCGACGACGCCTACATCCGCGACCTGATTGAACAGGTGCTCTTCACCTCGCCCGGCGAGCGCGTCAACCGGCCCGACTTCGGGAGCGGGCTGATGCAACTCGTCTTCGCGCCCAATAGCGACGTGCTGGCGGGGGCCGTTGAGATGACGGTGCAGGCCGCCTTGCAACGCTGGCTGGCCGAGTTGATCCAGGTCGAGGCCGTCGATGTGCAGAGTGAGGAGTCGGCGCTGCGGGTGACGGTGCGGTACGCGGTGCGGCGGACCCAACAGCGCCAGGTGGCCCAGTTTTCGAGAGATATCTGATGGACGTCCAATTTCGCTGTGAAAATGAAGCGCGTCGTAATCTCGTTAGGGATCACGCGACGCTCAACGGCATCGACTTTCTGGAGGTGCTCGACCAGCGCATGCTCGTGGAGCCGGCGCTCGCCGGGCTGCCGCGCCAGCAGTTCCTCCTGGTGCGTCTCCTCAAGGCCGCGCCCGACCTCGACGCGACGAACGTGCGCCTCGAACGCCTGCGCGGCGCTGCCGAGGCCGGGGTGGCGTGGGCGCGCCGGGCCGACCTCGTGACGACCGTCCTCCCGTCCGACCTGGATTCGGGCGACACCCTCACGGGGGCGGAGGCCGCTTACTTCAACAACCTCGACGACGCCGACGAGGTCCTCGTGGTCCTCACCACCGGGCGCGGCGATTATTCCACCTACACGCTCCGCCTCGTCGCCTCGCCCACAGAGGATACGCCGCCGCCCACCATCGACCCGCGCCTCGCCGCGATCTCTTTCTCGTTCAAGGTGGAGTGCCCCAGCGACTTCGATTGCGCGCCGGAGGACGCCTGCCCGCCGGAGACGTTCGACGAGCCGGAGATCGACTACCTGGCGAAAGACTACGCCAGCTTCCGCCGCCTGATGCTCGACCGGCTGAGTGTGGTGATGCCGGACTGGCAGGACCGCAGCCCGGCGGACATGCAGATCGCGCTCGTCGAAATGCTGGCCTACGTCGGCGACCACTTGAGCTATTACCAGGACGCCGTGGCGACGGAGGCGTACCTGGGCACCGCCCGCCGCCGCACCTCCGTGCGCCGCCACGCCCGCCTGCTCGACTATTTTATGCACGACGGCTGCAACGCCCGCGCCTGGGTGCACTTCGCGGCGGAGGCCGGGGGCGCGGCGGATGGCCTGCTGCTGCCTGCCGGCGCTGAGCTCCGCACGCGCGGCGAGGACTACCTCGTCTTCGAGACGATGCACGACCTCGCGCTAAGTAGCGGCCACAACGAAATCCCGTTCTACACCTGGAGCGACACCGACTGCTGCCTTCCTGCTGGCAGCACCCGTGCCACCTTGTTGGACGATCCCCCCGGCGCGCTCAATCTCTCGCCGGGCGACGTGCTGATTTTCGAGGAGGTAGTGGGGCCGACGAACGGGCTCGAGGCCGACGCTGACCCCGCCCATCGCCATGTCGTCCGTCTGGCGGAGGCCACGCCGACGACGGATGATCTCGACGGCACCGGCGTCGTCGAGATTGCCTGGCACGAGCAGGATGCCCTGCCGTTTCCCCTCTGCCTCAGCGTCGTCGTCGATGGCGCCGTGATCGAGGATGTCAGCCTCGCGCGCGGCAACGTGGCGCTGGCCGACCAGGGGCGCTCCATCGCGGGCGAGCGGCTTATCCCGCAGGAGGTCTCGGTGGGTCGTTACCGGCCCCGTCTGCCGGAAAGCCGCGTCACGTTCGCCGCCGAGTACGAGCACGAGACGGCCCTTCAAGCGCCTGCCGCCCTGGCCGTCCGGCAGGACCCGCGCGATGCCCTGCCGCAGGTGCGGCTCGACGATGGGGACGAACTGTGGCGACCCCGGCGCGATCTCCTCGGCAGCGACCGCTTTGCGGCCGAGTTCGTCGTAGAGACGGAGCGCGACCGGCGGGCCTACCTCCGCTTCGGCGACGATGTGTTGGGCAAAGCGCCCTCGGCCGGCGACGAATTCAGCACCACCTTTCGGGTGGGCAACGGGCCGGCGGGCAACGTCGGCGCCGAGGCCATCGCCCTGGCCGTCGGGGTGGGCGGCGTGTCGGTGCGCAACCCGCTCCCCGCCGAAGGAGGGACGGCGCCCGAGCGCATCAAGGAGGTGCGGCAATTCGCCCCGCAGGCCTTCCGCACCCAGGAGCGCGCCGTCACCGAAGCTGACTATGCCGAGGTGGCCGAGCGGCACGAGGAGGTGCAAAAGGCTGCCGCCACCTTTCGGTGGACCGGGAGCTGGTACACTGTCTTCGTCACCATCGACCGGAAGGGCGGGCTGCCGGTGCGCGAGGACACGCGATTCCATGAAGCCATGCAGGCGCACCTGGGCCGGTATCGCCTGGCCGGCTACGATCTCGAAATCAACGACCCCGTCTTCGTCCCGCTCGACCTTCAGTTCGAGGTGTGCGTGGCATCGGGCTACTTCCGCAGCGACGTGAAGCGCGCCCTCCTCGATGCCTTCAGCCGCTTCGATTTGCAGGATGGGCGGCGTGGCTTCTTTCATCCCGACCGCTTTACGTTTGGCCAGCCCGTGTACCTCAGTCAGCTTTACGAGGCGGCGGTGCGCGTTGCGGGCGTGGCCTCGGTGGAGGTGACGCGCTTCCAGCGGCTCAACAAAAACCCCGACGGCGAACTGCAGGAGGGCGTGCTTGTGCCGGCCTCCCTCGAAGTGCTCCGCCTCGACAACGATCCGAGCAACCCTGAGAACGGCAAGCTCGAACTGGAGATGCTCGGAGGAATCTGATGATTACGAACGCCGAAGTCCTGGATTTCTGCGGATGCTGCGCAGGCGTCGAGCAAGAGACGCCGGTGTCGGTCGAGAACCGCCCGGCCCTTTCGGCGCTGGCCTACCGAGTCGGCACGCACGGGCGGTTCAAGGCGTCGATGCTGGCGGCGCTGGGGCAGCAGGCAGCCCTTGGGGGCCTCTCCACACGCGCCGACGAGGACCCGACCATCGCCCTCCTTGATGGGTGGGCCGTCGTCCTGGATGTGCTCAGCTTTTACCAGGAGCGCATCGCCAACGAGGGGTACCTGCGCACGGCCACCGAGCGGCGGTCGGTGCTGGAACTGGCCCGGCGCATCGGGTATGAGCTGCGCCCCGGCGTGGCCGCCGGCACCTTCCTCGCCTTCACCGTAGAGGAGCCACCGGTGGCCCTGCCCCCCGACGGGCCGCGCATCCCGACGGCGGCCCTCGTGCCCGTCGGCACGGCGGCGCAGAGCATCCCCGGCCAGGACGAACTGCCGCAGACCTTCGAAACGGTGGAGGAGGTGGCGGTGCGTGTCGCCTGGAACGCCATCGCGGCCCGGCAGCGGCTCGCGGTGGCGCCGCGTTTCGGCACGCGCTCGATCTACCTCGAAGGCGTCGCCAACAACCTCGACGCGGGCGATGCCCTGCTGCTCGTCGGCACCGAGCGGGAGGACGACGCGACGAGCGACCGCTGGGATTTCCGCCGCATCAAATCACTCGAAATCGACCGGGATCGTGTGCTGACGTTCATCCAGTTCGAGTATCCGCTCGGCTCGCTTCGCCCCTTCACCCGCCCCGCCGACGACCCCGACGTCTTCGTCTTCCGCAAACGCGCCGCCCTTTTCGGCCACAATGCGCCGGACTGGAACGCCATGCCGGACGAGGTGCGGGACCGCTATGCCGTGCAAGATGGAGGTGTGAACGCGCGGGCGCTTACCTACTCGGATTGGCCCGGCCTGACGATCTCCAGCATCAGCGAGGATGAAACCGGAACCGTGGTTTTCCTCGACGCGGCCTACCCGGAGATCGTGCCGGATAGCTGGGTGGCCCTCGCTCGCCCCGGCTACGTGGAGCTCTACCGGGTGGCCGAGGTGACCGAGGATTCGCGCTCGCGTTTCACGCTCTCGGCCAAGACCACGCGCCTCGTGCTCGAAGGCGAGAACCTTGCGGAGCGATTCGACGGGTACGTACGCGAGACGGTCGTCTTCGCCGTGAACGAGCCGCTCGTGCTGGCGGCGCACCCCATTGAGG
Source organism: Rhodothermaceae bacterium (assembly GCA_024643915.1). Taxonomy (GTDB): domain Bacteria; phylum Bacteroidota; class Rhodothermia; order Rhodothermales; family JAHEMB01; genus JAHEMB01. Next base: position 7,794 of record JAHEMB010000006.1, read on the forward strand.
ACCCGGTGCCGGTGACGGACCCGGACCGGCAGGCACTGCTGTCCGAGGGGACGAACCAGGTGGTGCTGGCGGCGGTCGCCGAGGGGCTGGTCGAGGGGAGGCTCGTTGCCGTTACCGGGCTTGATGCCGAGAGCGGCGAGGCGCGGGCGGAGATCGTGACGCTTAAAGCTTTCGACGAGGTGGACGGGCTCACCCGGCTGACTTTCGAGGAAGACCTGATGCACAGCTACGCGCGGGCAAGCGTGCGTTTCAACGCCAACGTGGCGCGCGCCACGCACGGCGAGACCATCGTCGACGAAGTGCTCGGCAGCGGTGACGGCGCGGCGGTCTTTCAGTCGTTCACCCTATCGAAGACGCCCCTCACGTACGTGTCGGCAGCGACGGCCAGCGGCAGCGCCTCCACCCTGGCCGTGCGCGTCAACGATGTGCTGTGGGAGGAAGTCCCCACGCTTTACCAGACCGATCCTGACGCGCGCATCTACGTCACCCGCCTGGCCGATGGCGGCACCGTGACGGTCTTGTTCGGCGATGGCAAGAACGGTGCGCGTCTGCCAACCGGGGTGGAGAACGTGCGGGCCACGTACCGCGCCGGGCTGGGCCTGGGCGGCCTCGTGGAGGAGCGGCAGATCAGCCTGCTGAAGACACGGCCGCTCGGGGTGAAAAAGGTGATCAACCCCCTGGCGCCCACCGGCGCCGCCGACCCCGAGGTGCTCGACGACGCCCGGCAGAACGCCCCCCTCACCGTCCTGACGCTCGACCGCATCGTATCGGTGCAGGACTTCGAGGATTTTGCGCGGGCCTTTTCCGGCGTCGCCAAGGCGCAGGCGACGCTCCTCTGGAACGGAGAGCAGCAACTTGTCCACCTCACCATTGCCGGCGAAGCGGGCGGCGACCTCCCGGAAAGCTCAGACACTTTCCGCTTTCTCGTTGCCGCCATCGACGCTGCCCGGCACGTCGACGAGCAGGTGGTGATCGGAAGCTACACGCCGCGCACGTTCGACGTGGCGGCGCGCGTGCTGGTCGATGCCGCGTACCGCGCCGAGGCGGTGCTGGCCGCCGTGGATGCGGCGCTCCTTGAGGTTTTCTCTTTCGAGGCGAGAAGCTTTGGGCAGGGGGTGACGGCGGGCGAGGTGCTGGCCGTGATGCAAGGGGTGGAGGGCGTCGTGGCCGTGGACCTCGAAGGGCTGGGCGGGCGCGACCCCTTCGTCGAAGAAGATGCCCAGCGCCTCGTTGCCGCCGGCGCCCGGTGGAGCGGCAGCGCCATCGTCCCGGCCGAGTTGCTGACGATCCGTCTCGATCCCAACGCGCGCATCCTCACGGAGATGACCACGCCATGAGCTATTCGACCGATGAATTGTATGAGTTGCTGCCGGCCATCTACCGGATCCGCGACGCCGAAGAGGGCGGGTCGCTGCGCGCCCTCGTGGCAGTGCTGGCCGAGGAGGCCCAAGTCCTCGAAGAAGACGTCGCCCAACTCTACGAAAACTGGTTCATCGAGACGTGCCAGCCGTGGGTGGTGCCCTACATCGGCGACCTGTTGAGCGTGCGCGACCTCTACGTCGTCGCGGCGGGTGCGACCTTCAGCCAGCGGGCGCGTGTCGCCAACACCCTCGCCTTTCGCCGCCGCAAGGGCACGGCGACGATGCTCGAACAACTCGCCCGCGACACGACCGGCTGGCCCGCCCGCGCGGTGGAGTTTTTCGAGCTGCTGGCGACCACGCAGCATTTCAACCACGTCCGCCTGCACAACACGCGCACGCCCGACCTGCGCGACACCGACCGCCTCGAACTGCTCGACACCGCCTTCGATACCATCGCCCACACCGCCGACGTGCGCCGCATTGCCAGGGGGCGGGGGTGGCACAACATTCCCAATGTCGGCCTTTTCCTGTGGCGGCTCCAGGCGTATCCCGTGCCCCGGAGCCAGGCCCGGCCCGCGCCCGACGGCCCGGCCGGCGCCTACCGGTTCCACCCGTACGGCCTCGACGGACCGCTCTTCAACCGCCCCCGGACCGAGACCGAGATTACGCACCTGGCTGAGGAGGTGAACGTGCCCGGCGTGTTGCGCCGCCGTCCCCTCCACGACGAACTCGAAGCCCGCCGGGAGGCCCTCGCCGAAGGCCGCACGCCCAATTATCTCTACTTCGACGACCGGGCCGACGCTGAGCATCCGCCGGCCTTCGCCCTTTTCCTCGACGGCAGCGACACCCCCATCTCTTTCGATGAGGTGGCGGTGTGCAACCTGGCGGCCTGGCGTGTGCCGGAGGTGCCCATCACGGTAGCAATCGATCCGGTCCTGGGGCGGCTTGTGTTCCAGGCAGGCGTCAATCCCACCCGCGTTGAGGTCAGTTATGCCTACGGTTTCCCCGGAGACGTCGGGAGCGGCCCGTACAACCGGCGGACTTCTATCGAAGAAGCGCTTACCCGCGAGGTGACCTGGCAGGTGGCCGTCGGCCAGGACCTGGCCGCTGATGGCGTGACCCTCTTCAACACTATCACCGATGCCGTCGCCGCGTGGAACGCGCAGCCGGCGAGCACCGTCGGCGTCATCGCCATCGTCGATAACGGGACGTACGCGGGGTCCCTGACGGGCGCGGCGGAGATCGAGATCGACGAGGGCAGCCTGCTGCTGATCGTGGCCGCGGAATGGCCGGATCGGCCCGCTATTGGCCCCGTCGAACCGGACGAGCGCCGGGCGCACCTGCTCGGCGACGTGGCCGTCCGGGGCGCGGTGGCGCCGGGGAGCGAGCAACTGCCGGGGACGCTCGTGCTCGATGGGCTCCTGATCGAGGGCGCGGTCATCGTTCGTGTCGGCGCCCTCGGCGGGCTGCGCCTGGCCCACACGACGGTGGGGATGCAGGACCCGGACGCCCCTCTTGGCCTTGCCGTGACGCCCTCGGTGAACGCAGCCCTGCAGAATAGGGAACTGACGCTCGAACTTGACCACAGCCTCTGCGGCCCTATCGTGGTGCCCGAGGCGATACGCGCCGTGCGGCTCCTCGACAGCGTCGTGCAGGCGCCGCGCGTCGACGGGTCGCGTGGCCCCGCCCTTGCGGCTGCCGGGGGCGGCGCCGGCCCACCGGCCACCATCGAGCGGTGCACCCTGCTCGGCAGCGTCCACGTTCGCGAACTGACCCTCGGCTCCGAAACGATTTTTTCCGAGCCCGCCGTGGCGGACCGCACCCAGATCGGGTGCGTCCGCTTCAGCTACGTGCCGGGAGGCTCGCGCACGCCCCGTCGTTTTCGCTGCCAGCCCACCCTCGCCCTGCAGCAGCGCGCCAACGAAATGGCGCAGGCAGGGGCAATTGCCGAGGCGTCCATCCAGGCATTGCCTGCGAGCGAACGCGACGCCATCGAGGCCCGCGTGCAGCCGACGTTCACGGCGACCCGGTACGGCCATCCCGCCTGCACCCAGCTCAGCCGCGCTTGCGCCCGAGAGATCCGCACGGGCGCCGAGGATGGGTCCGAGATGGGGGTGTGGAGCCTCCTCAAGCAACCGCAACGCCTCGCCAACCTCGAAGCCAGCCTCGACGATTATCTCCGTTTCGGGCTGGAGGCAGGGCTGATTTTGGTCAATGACCGACTGCAAGATGATTTTCTAGAAGAGGCGATCTGATGAAAGGGGACTTCACGCGCAACACGTTCGATTCGCGCCGCCACTACAGCAGCGTTCGCATGCAGCAGGGGCGCGTCCAACTCGACGCCGACTGGAACGAGCAGCAGGATATTGCGAAGCATCGCGTCGAGACGGAGGCGGTCGACCTCATCGGCGGGTGCGGCGGGCCGATCCACGAGGCTGGCTTTGCCCTGACGCCCGATGGTGACGACCTCATCATTGAGCCGGGCCGCTACTACGTCGACGGGCTCCTGTGCGAGAACGAAGCAGCCGATGCGCCGCTTCGCTACGGCGACGCGCAGCCGCACCTCCCCCTTGATGCGCCGGTGGCTGCCGAGGCCGACACGCCGCTCCTCCCCGTGGACGACGGCACCTACCTCGCCTACCTCGACGTCTGGGAGCGCCACCTGACGGCCCTCGAAGCCCCGCCCATCCGTGAGGTGGCGCTGGGGGGGCCGGACACCGCCACGCGCACCCAGCTCGTCTGGCAGGTGAAGCTCCACCGCCTCGACGATGCAGAGGCCGCCGCCGACCCCGACTGCCTCAGCACCCTGGCTTCATGGGATGCCGTCATTGCGCCGGGCACGGGCGAACTCGGCGCGCGAGCCGAGCCCGATCCAGCCGCCGACGACCCCTGCATCGTTACCCCTGGCGCCGGCTTTCGCCGCCTGGAAAACCAGCTCTACCGAGTCGAAGTGCACGAGGGCGGTCTGCGGGCTGCGGCTTCTTTCAAATGGTCGCGCGACAATGGCTCCGTCGTGGCGCGCCTCGAAACGCAGAACACCGCGCTGACTGAGTGGACCGTCAGCACGGTGGGGCGCGATGCGGTGCTGCGTTTCGCCGTGGGCCAGTACGTGGAACTGACCGACGATACGCACGAGTTGCTAGGCTTGCCCGGAACGCTCGTGCCTGTCAGCGGGGTCGAGGGCAACGTCCTAACCGTGGATCTCTCGCAACGGTGGCCCGCCGGCGGCTCGGTGGACCTGGCCGATTTCCCCACGAACCCGAAGGTGCGGCGGTGGGATGGACTCCTCGACGGCATTACGAACCAGAATTTCAACGCGCTGGAAGACGGGGTGCAGGTGCGCCTGCGCGGCGGCGGTCGCCGCTACCATACGGGCGACTACTGGCTTATCCCCGCCCGCACAGCCACCGGAGACGTCGAGTGGCCCCGCGAAGGCAACGCACCCGCCTGGCGCACCGCCCTCGGCATCGAGCACCATTACTGCCGTCTGGCGCTCCTTTCCTTCGACGCCGCCGACGATCCTGCGTGGACCGTCCTCTCTGATTGCCGAAACCTCTTCCCGCCCGTCACCGAACTGACGAGTTTCTTCTACCTCGGTGGCGATGGGCAAGAGGCCCTTCCCGATCCCACGCAGCCCGCCCTTCTCGTGCCCCTCGCCCAGCCATTGCGGGCAGGCGTGGCCAACGGGCAGCATCCCGTGGTAGGCGCCCGGGTGCGCTTCGAGGTGATGGCGGGCAACGGGCAGGTGAACGGACAAGCCTCCGTCGAAGTCGCGACCGATGCCGAGGGAGTCGCCAGCGGCGACTGGTCGGTAGACGCGACGACGCAGGATCAGGTGGTGGAGGCCGTGCTGCTCGACGCCGCCGGCCAGCCGATGCATCTGCCCATCCGCTTCGGCGCCAACCTCAGCGTTGCCAGCGAAGTGGCCTACACCCCGGCGGACGATTGCACCCTGCCGGCGAGCGTGACGACCGTGCAGGAGGCCCTCGACGAACTGTGCCGGCGCGGCTTCGACGAACCTGGCATCCACGTCGTCGAAGTCTCCCTCAATACCGGGGAGCCGTTGCTTAACGATACCGACGTGCGGGTCGATGATCTGGCGAACGGCCTAACCGTGATTTGCGATGCCGACGTGGTGCAGGCTTCGGTGCAAAACAAACCCGTCTGCTTCGTCACCCTCTACCTGCCGTTCCCTTTCAACTTCGCCGATCAGGAATTGTGGGGCTCGGATTTAATCGGGACGCGCCCCCTGCGTCTCGACGCCGAACTCAATGCCGACGACGACGAGATCTTCTGGCGGCCCGCCGCCGCCACGCAGGACTGGCTCGTGAACCGGCTTTTCCAGATGATGCAGCAGTTAGAGCGGGGCGACCGGGTGCTGGCGTACCTGACCCTCAAGGGCAACTTTATCTGGGCCGACGGTGACGAGGAGCAGTTGTACCTCGACGGCGAGGTGTTTGGCGCGCTGCGCGACGACGGCGGCACCGACGCCCTCTTGCCCAGCGGCGACCGGCAACGCGGCGGCGACCTGGAGATGTGGTTCTACCTCGTCGCCGCAGAGGAAGCGGCACCGCCCGACATCACCGTTCAGCCGGAAGCGCTCAACTTTGGCCTTGTCGCCCTCGGCGCCTCGCGCAACCTGACGCTCCGGGTAGGCAACACCGGCAATGGCCCGCTGATCGTGCAAAACATCGCTCCCCAGCGGAGTGAGTTCACGGTGCTCACCCGGTCCTCCTTTACGCTGGCGCCGGGCAACACGGAAGATGTAGCCGTTCGGTTCACGCCGAACCAGCCGGGATCCATTGAGGGTAACCTCGTCATCTCCAGCAACGACCGCGAGACACCGCAGGTCTCCGTAAATATGTCTGGAGAGGGGGAGGCAGATCAGCCGATGAGCTTCGTGCAGGTGATCCACAACGCGCTCAACCTCGAAAGTCTCGACGTGCATTTCAACCGAGAGCCCGTGCTGGGCGGCTTCCAGTTCCTCGACGCCACGCCGTTCATGGACCGGCCGCCCGGCCGGTTGCGCGTGGATGTCTTCCCGGCAGGCGTCGGCCCGGATGACGGTCCCCCGCTCGCCACCGGCACGTTCACCCTTGCCGGAGGGCAGGCCCTCTCGTTGATCATCTGCGGAGGTGATGAGGGCGGGGGCGTCCTCGTCGCCCACCAGGCAGCGCGACGGGCCGCAGCAGGCGGTGAGGTCGAATTGTTCATTGAGAACAGCCTCCTCGGCACCGGGGCAATAGACGTCCGCACGCTGGATGAGGCAGGTGCGCTCGTCGTGCTGGCCGACAACCTCGGCCGGTGTTCGCGCACGGACTACGCGGAGCTTACGCCGCGGCAGACTCAGTTCGAGATCCGTGACGCAGCGGGGGAAGCCCGTTTTGCTTCCTTTACCTTCGAACTGGGCGGGCGAGAGGGTGAGGCCCTGACGTTCGTGATTGGCGGCTTCCGCGGGCAGGCGGCGCAAAACGTTGTCATGCGCGGCTTCGACGCAAACGGCGAGGGGGTGATGCCCCTGGAAGGGTAGCGGGGCGCGGCGTCGGGGGCGCTTACTTTGCCGCCGCGCCGACGATGCGGATCTGGGCGAGGAAGGTGCCGTCGGTGATGCGGACCGTGCCGGGGCCGTCCACCTCGCTGGCCTCGAACGAGAAAACGCCCTCCACCGAGTTGCGGCCTGGGATGAACCGCTCGACGACGATCTGACCGCCCTCGTTGCCTCGGGACGCATACCGCGTGCGGACGGTGTCGGCGGCGAAGATGAAGAACTGGCCCTGCGTGCTGTCGATGGCGTAAACCTCCGGTCCGATGTATCTGTCGATGCGAATGACGATCTGCTGGATGGGGTCGTCGCGGCGCTCCCCGGTAATGAAGAGGCGATTCTGGCTATCCAGCACGGCAAAGCCGCGGCCTTCCCACGGCTGACCATCGACGGTGGCGCGGACGAAGAGGTCACTCTCGTCGGCGCTCGAATCGCAGCCGGCGAAAGAAAGGCACAAGAGGAAAAGGGTGAGGCTGGCAAGGAGGGAAAAGGGCCGCATGGGGCTACGGGAAGTACGTTTGCGTGAAGGAGGTAGAGGCGCCCGTTAAGGTGCTGCGCCCGGCTTTTGTTCCACTTTCTCCACCCCCTGATCCGCTGGAGAACGTGCCCGCGTGGTGTCTAATTGCGTCTCTCTTGAAGAAAGCCATATTTCTTGACAAACGGGATAGAGGGCAAAAAGGAGGAACCCACCCCGCCTTTGTGTCTCTGGTGCGACAGGTGGTCTCACCCTGAGACCGCGAAAGAGGCACCGGGCGCCCGGTTTGGGGAAAAGAATCGAAATTGTACTTGATCTTTCGCTCGGAATACGCTTTTATGGCCTTTCCGGGTTTACACATTCTATGGGCATCACACTGTGTCAAAACCGTTAGGAGGCTAAACGGATGGCATCAGCAGAAACCTCGATCTTCCAATTTACGCCGTCGTCTGCGCCTGAGGGAGGCGCGGGCGCCGCGGTGATTTCGCTCATTAACATCAAGGGGGGCGTCGGCAAAACGACGACGGCGGTGAGTCTGGCCACTGCCCTTTCGATCCGGCATCGCGTGCTCCTCGTCGATCTCGACCCGCAGGCTGCCGCTACCATCTCCGTGGGTATCCACGCCGAAGAGGTGGAGACGACCTTCGCCGATGTGCTGTGCAGCGGCACGCCGGTGGAGCGTGCCATCCGGCCCACCGACGTGGCCGGCCTCGACATCATTTGCGGCAGCATGGACCTGGCCGTGGCGGACTCCGAGCCCCGCCTCAACAGCCACTGGAACGGCCACCTCCGCCTGCGGCAGGCTCTCCAGCAGGTCCGGCATCAATACGGCTACATCCTGCTCGACTGCGCGCCGTCCTTCTCGCTCACTTCACGCAGCGCCCTCATTGCGTCGGACGGCTTCGTGGTGCCGGTGGTGCCGCACTACCTGGCCGTCAACGGGCTGCTGAATTTGCTCAACGCCGTGCAGGGCCTCCGCGAGCGCTACCCGATGGTCGGCAGCCTCTGGGGCATCCTGCCCACGATGGTCGATTACCGCACGCGCGCCGCCCACGAAATCGTTAGCCTGATGCGCAATCACTACGGCGACCTCGTCTTCGACACCGAGATCCCCATCAACATCCGCCTGGCTGAGGCGCCGGCGGCGGGGCGTTCCATCTACGAGCACGCCCTCACCTCACGCGGTGCCCGCCACTACTGGGATTTCTCGAAGGAGCTTGACAAACGGGTGAAGCAGAAGCGGGAAGAGTCCGCCCGCCGCCGCCTCCGCACCATTCCCTCGCTGAGTTGAAGAAGGGATCGAGGAAACGAAGAATCGACTAAAGCCTTTCCTCGTCTCTTCGTTTCGCGAAGCCAATCACGGAAGCGAGGTGAAGTGGCGGCGCAGGAGGTGGGCCAGCACGTCGGGGTCGGCGGTGGCGAGGGCGTGTCGCGTGCCGGGCAGCAGGGCCAGGGAGGCGTTCGGCAGGGCGTGGTGGAGGGCCAGGGGCACTTCAAGAGGGAAAAGGTCATCGCGGTCGTGGGCGGAGACGAGTACTGGCTGTTGCACATCTATCAGGTCGGCGGTGCGGAGGGGGCCGTCGAGCAACGTTTCGGCGTAGGCTTGGAGGCGGCGGTAGCGGGCCGCCCAGCGCTCCGCGCCATGCACCTCGGCTAGTCGCTCGGCGAAAACCGGGCTGAGACGGGCCAGGGCGTCGGGGTTGAGGCGACTCTGGAGGCGGCGCACGCGGCGTGCATCCCAGTCGAAGTTGGCGCCGTGGACGGCGAGGCTTCGGACGCGCGCCGGGTGTTGATGCGCCAGCGCCAGCGCGATGGAACCGCCCATCGAGAAGCCAAAGAGGTTCGCGTCGTCAAGATCGAAAAAGTCGAGCAGGGCGCGGGCATTGTCGACGAAGTGCCTGCCTGAAAGATCAAGGTCGGGGAAATCGTCCGAGGCGCCGTGGCCGGCGAAGTCGAGGGCGACAGCGTAGAAATGCGGTTCGAGGCGGCGCAGCACGGGCAGCAACTCCAGTTCCGTTGAGCCGCCCACGCCGTGGAGCAGGACGACCGGTGGGTTGGCCTCGCTGCCGAAGGCGAAGGCGGCGAGGTGGCCGTCGCGGTACGGCACGCGGGTCGGTGCCGGCATGGCAGAGACGCTCTGGCAGAACTCGACGAGGACGCCGTGGGTCTCTTTCGGGTGGAGGAAAAAGATCAGCTTACCGTCGGCGCCGAGGCGGGGGGCGTCGCTCAGGGGCGTGAAGCCGAGGGTGGTGAGCCGGTCCATCTCGGCCCGCGCATCGTCCACCTCGAAGGCCAGATGATGTAGCCCCTCGCCGCGCTTCGCCAGGAATTTGGCGACGGGCGAGTCGGCGCCGAGGGCGGCGAGCAGCTCCAGCTTCGCCGTCTCTGCGGAGATAAAGTGCGTCTGCACCCCCTCGCGTGTTACCGTCTCCAGCTTGTAGGGCCGCACGCCCAGCAGCTTCTCGTACAGCGCCGCCACGGCCCCGGCGTCCTTCACGGCAATCCCGATGTGTTCCAGATGAGGCATAGCGTAGTTGATGATTAAGCGTCGAGGCGCCTGTAATGACGGACAGGATCGGTTGGCGAAAGAAATTCCAAGCTCCAATCCCTTCCAAAGGCACCCTTTAAATTTTGGGATTTGGAGCTTGCCCGAACGGGTTAGCGTCCAGGCTCGTTTCTGGGCCTCTCGTCTTCCCGAGCACGAGGGCAAATCAAAATTCAGAATAAGGGTCGGCTAAACCTTGAAAAAAGGGATGCCGCAGAACACCCCTTCGGCGCGGACGGTTCGGGTTGTGATGGAAGTGCCGATCAACATACGAAAACTCCGCCTGGACGCGCGGGGCCGGGCGATGGCCGTAAGTCTCGCTGTCTCTCTCGTGATGCTGGCCGGTAAGCTGACGGCCTATTTCCTCACGAGCAGCACCGCCATATTCTCCGACGCCGTCGAGTCGGTCATCCACGTCGTGGCGACGGCCTTCGTCGGGTACAGCCTGTGGTATGCCTTTCAGCCGCCGGACGAGGCGCACCCCTACGGGCATGGCAAAATCGCCTATTTCTCGGCCGGGTTCGAGGGCGGGCTCATCCTCATCGCGGCGCTGGGCATCCTGTATTCCGCCACGCAGGCGCTCGTGGCAGGGCCGCAACTTCGGCAGCTCGACGTCGGCCTGCTGCTCCTCGCGGGGCTGACGGCGGTGAACGGGCTGCTCGGCCTCTACCTCGTCCGCACCGGGCGGCGGCACAACAGCCTCGTCCTCGTTTCCAACGGCCAGCACGTCCTCACCGATATGTGGACGAGCCTGGGCGTGGTCGTCGGCGTGGGGCTGGTATGGCTGACCGAGATCGCCTGGCTCGATCCGCTCATCGCCATCGCTGTGGCGCTCAACATTTTGTGGACGGCGTTCCGGCTGATCGTGCGCTCGGTGGAGGGATTGATGGAGAAAGCTGCCCGCCCCGATACCCTCCGCATCCTCGCCGAACTCTCGCGCGCAGCGCAGGAAGGCGTCATTTCCGCCTACCACCAGCTTCGCCATCGCCGCGTCAACGACCAGCGGTGGATCGAGTATCACCTGCTCTTCCCCACGCACCTCAGCATCACCGAGGCGCATGACCGCGCGCACGCCGTGGAGGATGCCATCGCCGCGCTCTTCCCCGACGATGAGGTTTTCGTCACCGCCCACCTCGAGCCCGAAGCGCACGACGAGGCCCATCCCGACGGCCATGCCGAGCCCGCCGACCCTCTCAGCCAGGTCGAAGTTGGATTTTAGTATTTTGGGGAAGCGGTCAAAGATTAGTTGCTGCCAATCCAAAATCTAAAATCCAACATGTCCCAGAGAATCGCCGTCATCGGCGGGGTGGCGTCGGGGCCGGCGGCGGCGGCCGAGGCCAAGCGCACCGACCCGGAGGCCGAGGTCGTGCTCTTCGAGCAGGGGCCACGCATCTCCTACGGCGCCTGCGAGATGCCGTACTATGTGGCCGACGAGATCAAGGCTGCCGAGACCCTCGTGGTGCTGACGCCGGAGGAGTTCGAGCGGACGCGCGGCGTGCTAGTGCGGGTGCGGCATCGCGTCCGTGCGATCCACCCCCAAAAGCGCCGCCTCGACATGGAGAATCTGTCGAGCGGTGAGCTGCAGGAGGAGCGGTTCGACAAGTTCATCCTCGCCGTCGGTGCTCGTGCGCGCGTACCTGACATCGAAGGCGTGGAGGCGCCTAACGTCTTTCCCCTGCGGCGGCTGGAGGATGCCATCGGGATGAAAACCTACCTGGAGGCGCACGCCGTGCGGCACGCGGTGGTGCTCGGCGGCGGCTACATCGGCGTGGAAACCGCCGAGGCGTTGCGCACGCGCGGCCTCCGGGTGACGATCCTCGAACCCCTTGGCGGCGTGCTGCCCACCTACCTCGACGACGACCTGCGACCTGTCGTCCTTGACGCCGTCAAACAGCACGGCGTCCTTGTGCGGCAGGAGAAAGCGACGCGGTTTGAACTGGATCGAGAGGGACGCGTGAGCGCAGTTTTCACGGATCAGGGCGAGAAAATTGGCTGCCAGCTCGTCGTCGTGGCGATGGGCGTGGTGCCGAACACCGACCTGGCTACGGCAGCGGGCGTGAAGACGGGCGCGACGGGCGCCCTCGCCGTGGACGACCGCATGCGGACGAACCTCACGAACGTATGGGCCTGCGGCGATTGCGTGGAGGTCGAGCGCGTCGTCGATGGAAAGAAGATTTATCTGCCGCTCTCGCCTGTGGCGTTCGGACCGGGCCACCTGAGTGCGAGCTCCCTGCCCGGCAGAATCGGCAACAGCGTCATTGCCGGCCACAGGGACACGCATTTCAACTTCCTG
>JAHEMB010000370.1 GCA_024643915.1 Rhodothermaceae bacterium
GAAGCCTCGAAGCGGGCGTCGTCGCGGAGGGCGACGAGATCCTCATCGGCCCGCATGCCCGCGACGTTGCCGAAGCCGATCTCCATCGCTTTCTCCAGCCAGCCGAAGGCCTCGTCCACGTGCCCTAAACGGGCGTGCGCCGCGGCGAGGTTGTAGCGCGTCACGGGAGGCGCCACCCCCAGCTTCTCTGCCTCCGCCCAGGCCGCCGCCGACCCGGCGAAGTCGTCCTGGTTATGCCTCGCGTAGCCCAGCCTAAACCACGCCTGCCCGTTTGCCGGCTCCTGTGCGGTGAGGGCCGCATAGGCCGATGCTGCTCGCTCCCAGTCCTGCGCCTGGAAAAATGCCGCCGCTTCCTCCTGCGTCGCCTGCGCCAGGCACAGCATCGGCCACAACAGGGCCGCTAGTAGGAGGATCCCCTCTTTCGCTCGTTTCATCTCGTGTGTCAGAATGTTTGCTTGTCGGATCGCCATGAGCCTCGGACAAGAAAGCCAATTCCGTGGACAGGAGCCAGCACAAAAGCCGCCCCCTGCAAGCTGTCTGCTCCTCGCTCAAAGGGCATCGAAGAAAAGCTGGGCGCAATAGAGCATTGGCATCCCGCCGTCTTGCCCTGCCACGGCGCAAGCGTGGCCCATGAAAGCAGCCTCGTTTGCGAGGATGTTGGCGCGGTGGCCAGGCGAACCCATCCATTGATCGACGATGGTGACGGCGAAGGAAGCGTAGGTGTGTAGCGGGAGGGCCGGGCCATCCGGGCGATAACTGAAGAGAGTCCGTCCCCCTTCTCGGCGCGTGTAAAACCGCCGCCTTGCCTCGTATTGGAGCCCGAACGCGCTGGCCACGTTCTCGGCGACGAAGCGAGGCCGCAACCCGACGCTCGACACCCGGTCGTAAGGCCTCCTAAGGGCCGACGAGGTAGGATGCTCGTGACTCACCCGCTGGTGCGCGGCCATGGCCCGCGCCTGGAGGCGGGCTGCATCATCCAGAGGGGGCAGGTGGCGGAGAGACGGATAGCCTAGCTTGCGGCGGTGCCGGTTCGCCTCATGGAAGAGCGCGGCGGCGAGCAAGTCGTGGTCGAGGGCGTCGAGGGGGAGCGGCTGTCGCACGGCCCGTAACCTGCCGAACGCGGCGGGCGAGAGCGCATACAGTCCCTCCGGAGATGACGGAGGCGGCAAGACAGGGGACTCCGCACCCCGTTGCGGCGCGTTGCAGGCCAGGCCGGATAGAGCCACCAGCAGCACCCAGACGCTAAAATCGCGGAGAGTGGCGCTCACAGCAAATGTTTGACCCGCCCCCCTTCGACGGGGAAGGCGATGCCGGTGATGTAGGCCGCGCGGGCACTGGCGAGGAACGTCACGGCAGCGGCGAACTCCTCCGGCTCACCCAGCCGTTTGAGGGCCGTCGACTCGCTCCAGCCGGCCTCAATCTCCTCTTTGGTCTTGCCCGACCGCGCTTCGATGGCGTCGGCCAGCTCACCTAGCCGTTCGGTGCGTGTGTACCCCGGCAGGACGGTGTTGACCGTGATGCCCGTCGGCCCCAACTCTTCGGCCAGGCTCTTGGCAAAGCCCTGCACACCCGCCCGCGCCGTGTTGGACAGATAGAGGTTGGGCACCGGCTGCTTCGCCGAAACGGAGGTGACCATCAGGATCCGGGCGAGCGCATCGTCGACCTCGGCGGCGCGCCGCAGGTGCGGCAGGGCATGGCGGCATAAGTTGATGGTGCTGATAAGATTTAGCTCGATCCCTTTCCGCCACTGGTCCGCGTCGAAATCGTCGATGAAGCCGGCCGGGGGACCGCCCGCGTTGGTGACAAGGATGTTGAGCCCACCGAAATGCTCGGCGGTGCGGCGGAGGCTGCTTTCGATCTGCGCCTCGTCCGTAACGTCGCAGACGAGCGGCAGGAGGCGATTTTGATCGACGCCTGCGGCCTCGCGCACGGCTTTGGCGGCGGCGGTGATGCGCGCCTCGTTGCGTGAACAGAGGGCCACCCGGCAGCCCTCACGGGCCAGTTCGGTGGCGATGGCCAGGCCCAGCCCGCTGCTGGCGCCGGCTACGAAAGCGACGCGGTCTTTCAGTCCAAGGTTCATTTCAATGATTCTTCGTTTGAGTTTGCCCCCCTTCGCGGCGGAAGTTACACCATCACAAAGGTTGAGATGTTTTGCGCATGAATCAGACTAAGGCCCCCCTCGTCAACCGCTCCCGCACGAAGACACCGCTCGCTCCGGCTGCCATCGGCCCCTACAGCCAGGCCGTCCTAGCGGGCGACACGCTCTACTGTTCCGGCCAGATCGCCCTCGACCCCAAAACGGGCAGCCTCATTGCCGGCAACGTCGAGGCCGAGACTGAGCGCGTGCTCGAAAATCTCGGGGCGGTGTTGCGCGCGGCCAGCATGGATTTCGAACACGTCGTCCGCTGCACCGTGTTTCTGGCCGACATGAACGATTACGCGCAGGTCAACGAAGTGTACGCCCGGTACTTCAGCGAGGCCCCGCCCTCCCGCGAGGCCGTGCAAGTGGCCGCCCTCCCGCGCGGCGCCCGCGTCGAGATCTCCTGCATAGCCGTGCGGTAGGTCCGCCACGCGCAGCCCGTCCCTCGTCTGCGCGTCATCTGCTGCCTACTCGCACGATGCGGAGTTGTCTCATCCAGAACGAAACTGTCTCGTTGAAGGTGGCTTCCTCGGGCTCGACCACCGAATCGCACCCAGGCAACAATGTCACTAAGAGCGCGATCGTCACGCACGTTTTCTGCAATCCCATCGTCGCCGCCCCTCCTGTCAGACGCCTTCCGCTATCAAATACCCTCGACGACCACACGCAGGTCCAACGTCACTTCGAAAACATAGGTAGTGCCGGGGGCGAGCCCGCGCAACGCCAGTTCGGCGCCGAACTGAGGGGCCGTGATAATGGAGGCGAGGTCCCGATCTGCCAGGGAAAAACTCCCCTCATCATCAGCCGGCGGCGAGGGCATCGTGCCGACCGATACCAGGGAGCCGCCAGAGGGCGCCAGCCACAGCTCGGCGCTGTTCATCAGGGCCGAGAGATTTTGTCCAACCGGCTGAATGCGCGTAACAGTGGCCGAGCGCAGCGTGGCGCCTACCACCTCCCCTTTCTGCGACCCGTTGGCGCGCAACTCGTCCGCAAGATCCTCTTGTACGGACGACACAAAAGTGAGGTCGCCCCCCCCGGGGGCGTTGCCTGCAAAGCGAAACGTGACACTGATGGGAGGCAAGGTCAGGGTGTTATTGCCAGCCAGGTCGTCAACTGCATCGCAGCCGGCCAACAGGAACGCCAGGAGCAGGACCCCAACCGGGAGGCTTCGGAAAGCACGAGACATTGAAATCGTGAGCAGGTTGCAGGAGTTGGAAGGCTTCCTATGGTACAAAAACGACGCCGGACTCCATCCCCCTGAAACGGAATTTTTACACCTGCATGACGGTGTGGATCATCAAAGAATCATCGAGTTTCGCCCGGCCTTCTAGGAACGTCAGTTCGATGAGGAAAGCGAAGCCGACGACCTCACCCCCGGCGTGGCGCGCCAGGTCGTAGCCCGCCGCCGCCGTGCCGCCCGTAGCGATCACGTCGTCGTGAATCAGCACACGGTCGTTCGGGGCGATGGCGTCAACGTGCATTTCGATTACGTCTACGCCATATTCCAACTCGTATTCCGAAGACACCGTCTCGTAAGGCAACTTTCCCTTCTTACGTACGGGCACGAACCCGGCGCCGAGATGGTGTGCCAGCATGGCGCCCAGGATGAAGCCGCGCGCCTCGATCCCGACAACTTTGGTGATCCCCGCTTGCTCGAATGGGTGCGCGAGGGCCTCCACCGCCCGGTTCAGCAGATTGGGGTCGGCCAGGATGGGCGTGATGTCTTTGAATTGAATGCCAGGCGTAGGGAAATCGGGCACGTTGCGCACGGCCCGCTCCAGGTCGCGAACGATCTGATCCATGCGGAGAGGAAAGAACGAGAGGACGAAAGGAAGAGTGAACGAGCGGAAAGATAGAAAATTTTTTTATGCGTGAAGCGTGAAACGTGAGGCGGTCCTTGGCGACCGGATGCGCCATTCACTTTCACCTATCACGTTTCACGTTTCGCGGATCGGGTATCTAACGCGCCGAGACGTGCAACCCTTTCTCGTATTGCTGCTTGAACTGGAAAACGGCGTTGTAAAGGGCGCGGGCGAGATGTGCTTGCCCGGCGTCGCTGCTGAGGAAGCGCGCTTCGGTGGGGTTGGTGACGAAACCCAGTTCGACGAGAACAGCGGGCATGGAGGCGCCCCAGAGTACGTAGAATCCGGCCTGCTTGACGCCCCGACTCGTCCGCTTCAGCCCCCCCTCGAATTCGCCCTCAACGGCAGCGGCGAGTTGCTCGGCCTGCCGCATGTAGGCGCTGTTGGCGAGGGTGCGCAGGATGAGGGCCTTTTCGTCGAGGTGCTCGTACTGATCCGGGTCGTTTTCCAAGCGGACGACGCTGTTCTCGCGCTGCATCACGTTCTGCGCGGCGGTATTCTTGTGCATCCCCAGGAAATACGTCTCGGTGCCATGGGCGGTGCGGTTGCCGGCGGCGTTGGCGTGGATGGAGATGAACAGCTTACCCCCCGCCTCGTTTGCGATCTTGCCCCGGTTCTTGAGGGTAATAAAGCGGTCGTCGTCGCGCGTGTAAATGATGTTGAGGCCCAGTTGCGTTTCGAGGAGGTGGCCCAGGCGGCGGGCTACCGCAAGCGTCACGTCTTTCTCGCGGATGCCGTTGGCGGCGGCGCCCACATCATGCCCCCCGTGCCCCGCGTCGATGACGACGGTATCCAGACGCCAGCGCTCGGCGCCGCCGGGCGGTGTAGTCGGGGCCTGCTCCGTGTGCGAGGCCGTGCGGACGGGGAACGAACTCGCCGAAGCGGCCGGCCTTGGGAGGGCGATGTGCGTATCCTCGGCGTAGGCAGGGGTTCCGCCTTCCACGGC
>JAHEMB010000371.1 GCA_024643915.1 Rhodothermaceae bacterium
CCGAACACCCCCTACCTCCAGCCGGGCTACTACGAAGCAGGCGACCGCCGCCGCGCGTATCGGGACGACGAGGAAGGCGTGATTGAGGGCGCGCTGAGCGGCGCTCGCGAGGGTATCCGCGAGGGCATTGACGGCGCACGGGAAGGCATCCGTGAGGGCATTGAGGGCGCGCAGGAAGGCGTCCGCGAGGGTCTCGGCGAAAGTAAAAAGTGGCGCGACAGGGACGAGCACGACCACGACGACTGGTACCGCCCGGACTTCGACTGGTACGGCGGCGTGGGCACCTTTATCGGTGCGTACGACCACCGCTGGCCTTTCCGCGAGACGGCCCTCTACCGCCCCATCCCCGCTCTCCGCTACAACCGCGTCGAAGGGCTCGTCCTCGGCTTCGGCCTCCGCCCCCTCGCCTGGGAGGATTATGAGCGAGGCAAAATCTACGGGCAGATCGGTTACGCCTTCGCCCTCGAAGACATCCGCTACGAGGTCGGCGCCGAGACGCGCGTGGACGATATCCGCAATGAGGAATTCGGCCTCAAGGTGGGCGGCGCCTACCGCAGCAACACGGCTACCGACGACCTGTGGAAAGCGAGTTGGACCGAGAACACGCTCGCCGCTTTCTTCTTCGAGCAGGATTATTTCGATTACTACCAGGTGGAGGGTTGGACGCTCTACACCGTTTTCCACGCCACCCCCTACCTCCAGTTCGGCGCCGGCTTCCGCGCCGACGATTACGAAACGCTCGACCGCAACACGCGCTGGTCCCTTTTCGGCGGCGACGGCTTCTTTGTCAACCCGGCAGTAGATGAGGGGCGGATGCACTCGCTCCTGTTCACAGCCGAAGGCGGGCGGGTGAAAGGGCTGCAACGGCTACCGCGCGGCCTGGCCTTCCGGATGGAGGCTGAGGTAGGCGACGGCCTGGGCGGCGACTTCGCCTTTAACCGCTACCTGGGCGATGTGCGGGCCTACCTGCCCGTCTCGCGCTTCAGTAGCCTCAGCCTGCGCCTGCGCGGCGGGGTGGCTACCGGCGACGACCCGCTCTTCCCGATCCAGAAGGGCTTCACGCTCGGCGGAGCGGGGACGGTCCGCGCCTACGCCCACAACCGGTTCTACGGCACGCGCATGCTGCTCGCCAACGCCGAGTACGCGGTGGAAGGCGTCGAGCTGTTCGACGATTTCCTCTCCGACCTCCAGCTCTTCGGCCTCTTCGACGCCGGCTGGGTCAACGGCCCCCTCAACGACAGCTTCGACTTCTCTGACGTGATCCCCGCTGCCGGCTTCGGCGTGGGCCTGGACGACCGCAGCGTCCGCCTGGAGATCGCCTGGCCCCTCCGCGACCTCGGTGCCGGCTTCTCCCCCACGTTCTGGCTCCGGCTCAATCCGACTTTCTGAGTGCGCAGTGCGAGGGGATCGGCGCTCGTTCGCTCGACGATGGACGACGGCGCCGCCGTCCTCATCTCAGCCAACGTCCGCGAAGCCCACACCGGCCCCGGCAGGGCACCTCTCCGGGCGTCACTTCACCAGCAGGAGCGTGCTGGAGAGCCGCCGCCCCCCGTGCTCCAGCACGTAGACGTACGTGCCCGTCGCCAGCGTCCCCGCTTCGAAGACCACCGCGTGCTCCTTGCCCGCCTCAGCTACGCCATCGTAGAGCACCGCCACCTCCTGACCCAGCGCATTGTAGACCCGCAGCACCGCCCGTCCGGCGTCCGGCACCGTGAAGGTGATCGTCGTGGCCGGGTTGAACGGGTTGGGGTAGTTCGGCAGGAGCGACAGCGCCCGCGGCACCTCGATCTCCACCTCTACCTCAGGGCTGTAGTGGAACGTGCCGTCGAAGTCGATCTGCTTGAGGCGGAAGGCGTAGCGGCCCGGCAAGAGCCCTTCAACCTGGTAGGTGTACGCGCGGGGCGCCGTCGTCGTGCCGGCGCCCTCGACGAAAGCCAAGGCCTCCCAGGCTGCCTCGCGGCTCTCTGCCACCGCTCGCCGTTGCACCTCGAAACCGGCGTTATTCGTCTCGCTCGCTGTCTGCCACGCCAGCACCACCGCCTCGCCGTCGCGCTGCGCCGTCAAGGCCACGAGCTCCACCGGCAACGGGACGTTGTTCGCGTCCGTGACTTCATCCACGGGCACCGTATCGATCACGCCGGTCTCGGGGTCGTTGCTCGCGTTCTCGAAGAAGCCAACCGATAGCGAGGGCATCCTCATCGTCAGGTCCGTCGTGCCACTCTCGTCGAGGATCGGAAAGACCCACGTCGCCATGTTCGTGAACGTGTTCGGCAGATCGAAGCCGGACCCGTCGCCAAAATCGGTCCCCACACCGCCGCCCGTGAAGCCGAACCGTGCGTACGTCGTCGCGCCGTCGGTGAGGCTCCCGTTGATCTGAAACGTGTAGCCCTGCGCGGGGCTGAGCGAGGAGCCCGTAACGTTTGGCGCGCCGAGCTTCGCCGGGTCGTAGATCAGATCGAGGGTGCCGGAGCCCAGCGTGTTGGGACTCACGCTCGTTTGCCTGGCCTGGACCTCCACCGTCACCTCATCGCCGACCAGATCGACGCTGGTAACGACGACCTGGATCTGGACGCTTTGCGCCCGCGCAGTCGGCGCGAGGAGGGCGACGACGAGCAGGGTCGTCACGAACGCGAGGGAAGAGCGGTAGCTGTTTCGCATGGCCTTTGGTGGTGTCGATTGGTTGCGGATTGGAAACGGGTTGGCGCTCCAAGGAAGCTAGTTGGCGGCGGGCACCTGCGAGGAGGCCCCTGCCGTGGTGTTGCTGTTGAACAGGTTGAAGTCCGGCGCCGTCACCTGCCCGTCTCCGTCGTAGTCGGCGGCCTGGTAACCGATGGCCCCGGCTGCAGTGGCGGTGTTAAAGAGGTTAAAGTCCGGCGCCGTCACCTGCCCGTCCCCATCGCCGTCGGCAGCCCAGAGGCCGAAGGCACCCCCGCCCAGGTTTTTCATCGGGTTGGTGCCGAAGGCCTGCGCCATGGCCGTGGTGAAGTCGTGATCGTAGGGCGCGCCGGCCGGGCCGGCAGCGGCTGAGAGGGGGACCTGCACGCTGCTCAACACGCCGAGATGGTTTCGATGGTGGATCACGAGGAAGAAGGGGCCGTCGCTTGCGTCGACGCCCGGGAAGCACAGCTCGGTGGTGGCGTCGGTGCCGGCCAGGGAGCCGTCGCGCAGGAGGAAGCCCGCCGTCGTGGAGACGATGGTCATGGGCGGGCTGGCGGGGTTGCCGGACCGGAGCTCCGCCTTCACCCAGTCTACCACCTCATTGCCCGGCGCCGAGGCGAAGAAGCCGGCAGCGACGCTCTGGCCCTGCCCGTAGGGATCGGTCAGGGGCAGGTGACCACCGGCGGCCAGGTCGGCGCGCTGGGCGGGGCTGCCGCCGGTGTAGGCCCCCTGCAAGAAGGCCCGCACGTCGACGTAGGCCATGACGGCGGCGCCGCCACCGCCGAGCTGGTAGATGAAGCCCGCCCCGCCGGAGTAGCCCCCCCCCGTTAGCGGCCCGGCGGTCGGCTGGCCGATGGCCGAGGTGAGTGTGTAGGCGCCGCCCGTGGCGCTCGTGGCGCCCCCGGAGGTGAAGGCCGCGGCCGCCAGCGTGTACTGGGCCCGGAGCGGAGGGGCGAGGACGAGCAGGAGCGCTACCCCGAGCGCCAGGGCGCGTGCGGGTAGGGCCGCAGGGTGCGGTCTCTCGTGGCTTGCGGATCGGTTGCACATGTTGCCTGCCTCTCTGGGATCACGTGAGGTTCACTTGGCGATGGACTCTAGGTCGAATTTCGAGATTCGGAGTGGCCGCCCGCCTCAGTCCTGAGCCGCCGCCACACCGTCCCGGTTGTCGCTCCTGCGCACGGCTGCCTCGACGAGCGCCTGGAGCGCCGCCATCTCACGCTCCAGCGTCTCGGTCCGCGCCCGCAGCCCCAGGATCTCCGCCTGCTGCGCCTCGATGCGCGCCTGCGCCTCGTCGAGCGCCGCCGTGCGCGCTTCCAGCGCCTGCACCGCGACGAAGAGCACCCCGTCCACATCCCCCGTAGAGAGCGTCGTGTCCGTCCCAACCTGGCCCACCCCGTCGTGCCCGAAGGCCGCGAAGAACTCCTGCGCCATCGGGCCGTAGTGCCGAAAGCGCGACGGGTCCTGCCCCCGGTAGTGCCACGAGCCCAGGCGCATCCGGCTGATCTCACGGAGGAAGCGCTCGCCGTCGGCCTCCAGGAAGCCTTCTTTGCGGGTCGAGTCCGAGACGGAGGCCCAGGTGTTACCGCCCGCGGCGAGGAAGACGCCCACGGTGGCCGTGTTGTTGGAGAAGAAGGTGGTGCCGCCGGAAGCGCGGACGCGGAACTGGTCGGGCCCGGTCGAGAAGAAGTCGGTGCCGAACGTGTTAGGATCGCCGCTGTCGGCCCAGAGGAAGGTGCCCTCGTCGCCGTCGGTGTCGCCGCCGCCGACGGTAGTGGCATCACGGACCTTGGCCCGCAGCCCGGCAGCGAAACTGTAGTCGCCCCCGGCCTGGTTGAATGAGCCGCCCGGCACCGTGGCCCACTCGCCGCTGGCCTCGTTGGCATTGCCCCCGCCTACTGTGGCATGGTCGCCGCTGGCCGTGTTGACCGAGCCTCCCCCCACGGTGGCTTTGTCCTCACTAGCCTCGTTGGTATTACCCCCGCCCACCGTGGCAGAGTATCCGCTGGCCGTGTTAAAGCGGCCTCCGCCCACCGTGGCCTCGATGCCGCTGACCGTGTTGTCCTGGCCCCCGCCCACCGTGGCAGAGAATCCGCCGGCCGTGTTGTCCCGGCCCCCGCCCACCGTGGCCCACTCGCCGCTGGCCGTGTTAAAGCGGCCTCCGCCCACCGTGGCCGCGTTGCCACTGGCCGTGTTGTCCTGGCCCCCGCCCACCGTGGCCTCGAAGCCGCTGGCCGTGTTGTCCTGGCCCCCGCCCACCGTGGCATCTACGCCGATGGCCGTGTTGTCCCG
>JAHEMB010000372.1 GCA_024643915.1 Rhodothermaceae bacterium
GCGGAAGTGGGCGTCGGCGCCGCACTGGACGACGAGCACGTCCGGCAGAAACCACGCCAGGGCGTGCGGCACGACCTGCTCGAAGACCTCCAGGTAGCTCTCGTCGGACGTGTAGGGTGCGAGGGGGACGTTTAGCTTAAAGCCCTTCCCGCCTCCCGCCCCCAACTCCTCGATGCCCCCGGTGCCGGGGTAGAGGTGCTGCCCGCTCTCGTGAAGGCTTATCGTCAGCACGTCGGCCTCATCATAATGGATCCATTGCACGCCATCGCCGTGGTGAACGTCTACGTCGAGGTACGCCACCCGGAGGCCCTGCCGCGTCAGGTGGCTGATGGCGATGGAGAGGTCGTTGTAGACGCAGAAGCCGGCGGCCTCGTCATGCCGGGCGTGGTGCAGCCCGCCGCCAAGCTGGAGCACTTTCGTCGCCGCACCCGCTGCCACCCTCTTTGCCGCGTGGAGCGTGCCGCCGACGAGCGCCCGCGCCGCCACGTCCATCCCTTCGAAGAAAGGCACGTCGGCGGTGCCCAGGCCGAAGCGCTCGGCGTCCGGTAGCGGCGTGCCTGCCGAGGCGGCTTCCACCTGTTCGACGAACGCCTCGCTGTGCACGGTCAGCACCTCCGCGCGCGTGGCGGGGGCGGGCCGCACCGCTTCCACCGGATGCCCCAGCGCCTCCAGCAACTCCAGCAGCATCTCGCTCCGCACCGGGCTGAAGGGGTGCGCCGGCCCGAAATAATAATCGAGGTACGACGGGTCGAAGACGACAGGGATCATGCGCGTTGCGGAGGAAGAGTCGAGCAGCGGAAGCCGCGTTTTTAAGGTGAAAAGGACGTTTTTAGCGGACGCCTCCCCACCCTTTTCGAACAGTAATAACGTGAACTTCTAAACACAGCGGTAGGGCAAACGGTTCAACTATACAGCACGGGAAGCATTATTAACAGATACATTATTGCTTATGACGAGCGAACCGCGCCTGAAACGACGTCGATTCGAACGACTCAAACGCACCAACCGCTACTTACGTGAGCAGATCGTCCACTACCGCAAGATGACGGTAGCCCTGGCCCTGGTGGCGGCCCTGCTGATAGGTGGGCTGCTTTATCTGAGCCTCGACGCGCCGGAGCCGATTCCTCTCGGTGCGGGGAAGGCCGGCGTGAAGGGGCTGGATACGACGACGGTGGCCGCCCCGGCAGTGCCACCCGCACCCGAAGCTGCTCCTGCGCCTCCCACCGAACGCGGCCGCCATGCCGGCGAAGGCGAGGCGAGTTATTACGGCGAGGAACTGGCCGGCAACCACACCGCTAGTGGCGAGCGCTTCGACCCGGGCAAGCTGACGGCGGCGCACCGCACGCTCCCGCTCGGCACGCGCCTTCGTGTCACCAACACACGCAATGGCCAATCGGTCATCGTGCGCGTCAACGATCGGGGGCCGTTCGCCAAGCGCCGCGTGCTCGACGTCTCGAAGGCGGCAGCGCGTCGGCTCGGGATGCTCGCACGTGGCACCGCCCCCGTCCGCATCGAACTGCTGCCGAGCTAATGGCCAAAGGGTAAAAAGCAAACGGCGCCTCTCAGGAAAGAGGCGCCGTTTGCTTTTTACCGAGTCGGAGAGCCGACGGGCCGACGACACGAGCGCAAAGTGCGACTGACGCCAGTAAACGACAAGCGCCAGTCCTGCAGCTTTCAACTTATCTTCGATTCCTCGATTCCTCGATTCCTCGATTCCTCGATTCCGTTTATTCCCCGTCGGTGGGGCCGGGCGGCGTAACGACGCTGGTGGTGTCCTTGTAGAGGTTGCGTAGCTCGTCGGCGCTCTGGCGGTAGGTCGGGTCGTCGAGGACGTCGGCGAGGCGGTCGCTGAAGGCGGCGGCAGCCTCGAAGTCGCCGGCATCCAGGTAGGCGAAGCGGACCATCTGCACGTACTGCGCGGCGAACTCCAGGTCGCGGTTGGTGCGGGCGGTGGAGAGGCGATGCAGCACCAGCGGCTCGGCCAGCTTCATCACCTCGGCCACTTTCTCGTCATTGCCGGCGGCCTGGTAGGCGCGCGCGATGAAAAGGAACGACCGCTCGTCGCCGGGGATCGTAGAGAACGGCACCTCGGTCATGAGCGTGTCGAGGAGGGACCGCGCTTCGGCCTTCAGGTCCTGGTCGGCGAGGCGCTCAGCAGCATGGGCGTAGACGTTACGGTAGTTGTCCACCATCCGCCGGATGTTCTCGTCGTAATAAACATCCGGGTTAGCGAGGTTGGTGAAGCGGAAACGCTTGAGGTTGCGCGGGGTGACCTCCGGCACGACGCGCCCCAGCACCTCATTGTGCTCGATGGGCACGATGCGGAAGGCCTGCCCTTCAAGCTGAAAGTAGTTCTGCAAGTTCAGCTGCCCGTCGGGGCTGACGGTGACGGCGAAGTAGAGGGGACGCTTCCAACCCTGCGCCGCGTTGGTCCGCAAGATGTCGAGGACGGCTTGGTCAGCCACGTAGAGCGCGTGAAAGTTGGGGCCGAGGGGTCGGCCTTCGAGCCGCCATACCATCGGGCTCTGGATTTCCTCGCCCTCGCCTGACAACGTAATCTCCGGTGTCTCGAAGGCGCTCGGGTTGTCCACGGGCAGGCTTACCTCGCGCGGCTCCCACTGCACCGGCTGGATGTTGTCGATCTGCGCATCCGAGAGCGAGATGGGGAGCGGCTCCGAGTCACGCGATGCCTGGTTCTTGAGTTGCTTGATATACCAGGGCGTGTTCAGGAGCGAGAGGTTGACCACACGCACGTCACGCCGCACGCCTTCCACCTCTTGCAGGTACCAGAGGGGGAAGGTGTCGTTGTCGCCGTTGGTGAAGATCAGGGCGTCTTCCTCCAGGCTCATCAGCATGTTGTAGGCGTAATCCGGCGCGATGTACTGGCCGGAGCGGTCGTGGTCGTCGTAATTCTCCACCGTCATCCAGCCCGGCACGGCCACGAAGAGGAGCGCGCCCAGGCCGGCGAGGGCCATGTTCAGCCGTTTCACCGGCCACTTCTCTCGGAAGGCGTCCAGGGCGAGTTGTAGCAGGCCGGTGGCGCCCAGCCCCACCCACAGACTGAAAGCGAAGAAGCTGGCGACGTACGAATAGTCGCGCTCCCTCGGCTGCAAGGGCGTCTGGTTGAGGTACAGAATGATGCCCAGGCCGGTGACGAGGAACAGCATCAGGACGGCGAAGGCCCGCCGCCAGTCCCGCGAGAAATGATAGGCCGCCCCGATGAGGCCCAGCAGGAGGGGTAGGGCGAAATAGGCGTTGCGGCTCGCCCGCTCGCTCGGTGTCTGATAAACGTAATCATTCGCTTCGTCGAAGCCGAAGCCGGTGAGGGGGGGGGCGTCCTGAATGTCGCTGGCGCGCCCGACGAAGTTCCAGAGGAAGTAGCGGAGGTACATGTGCCCTACCTGATACTGCCAGAAGAACTCCCAATCGGAGCTGTAGCGGTCGTACACGCGGAGGTGGGAAGGATCGGGCGAATAGCGGCGGGGGAAGAGTTTTTCCGTCTGGCCCACGCGGCCCTGTGCATTGTCGTAGCTGGCGCCCTTGAGGAGGGGGGTGGAGCCGTACTGCTCGCGCTTGAGGTAACTGACGATAGCCTCCACCGTCTCCGGGTCGTTCTCGTCGATGGGCGGGTCGGCGGCGCTGCGGATGAAGATGAGGGCATAGCTGGAGTAGCCGATGAGGACGACGGCGGCGGCGAGCGCCACCAGGTTCGCCACCTGCATCTGCTTCCGCTGCGTGTACCACACGGCGAAGACGAGCGCGGCGGCGAAGAGAAAGAGGAAGAAGACCGGGGCGCTGCTCGTACCGATCACGTCGGGTAACACCTGCACGATGCCCGGATAGATGGCCAGGAAAACGACCGAGGAGACGGCGCCCGTCACGAGGATGCCCATCCACACCTGTTTTTTCGACCATCCGGGCCGCTCGAACTCGGTGAAGAAGACGATGAGGGCGATGAAGAAGACGGCCAGCAGGTTCAGCAGGTGCACGCCGATGGCGAGGCCGAACAGGTAAGCAATGACAAGCAAGTAGCGGTTGGCCGTCAGCCCGAACGGATGCACGCCGCCCGCCCGCATCGCCTCCTCTTCGCGCGCCTGCTCGCTCCACTTCATCACCAGCCACACCACCACCGCCGTGAAGAGCATCGAGAGGGCGTAGACCTCGGCCTCGACCGCATTGAACCAGAACGAGTCGGTGACGGCAAACGTGCAAGCGCCGATCACGCCGCCCGCCAGGGCCGTCACGCGCTCGGCCGTTGTCCAGCCCGACGGCGGCCCCTGCCACTCGCGCACGAGGCGCACGATGATGAGGTGCGCCAGCAACACAGTAAAAGCGCTTGCCAGCACCGACACCATGTTCACCGCCAGGGCGATGTGTCCCGTCTCCTTGAAAAGCCCGAAGACAGGCGCCAAGACGATGGAGAAGAGCCGCCCGACGAGCATATAAAACGGCGCCCCCGGCGGGTGCGACACCTGCAACCCGTGCGCGATGGCGATGAATTCGCCCGAGTCCCAGAAAGAGGCCGTCGGCGCGACGGTGAGCACGTAAAGCACGAATGCGTACGCGAACACAGCGCCGGCCACGATGCGGTCAATGAGTTTCCAGTTCATGAGGCAGAAGAGAGATCGAGCGGCGAGCGAGGGGCGGCGAAACGTAAAAAAGGGCGGCCCGGTCGGCCTGCCTGAGAAAAAAATCAGGGCTGTAACGCGCCGGTAATAGACGGGTTGCGGAATTTCTGTGAAGCTAGGGGCAGGGGTCAGTGCGACCAGTCGGCGCGGGCATCGGCGAGGAGGCGGCGGAGCGTATCCATCTCCAACTCGCCGTAATTGTAGGCGTACGCCAGCCGCCCATCAAGGTAGATCCAGGTGGTCGGTGTCCAGGTAATCGGTAACCCGAGGAAGCTGCGGCGGCGCTGGCTCTTGTCGTCGCTC
>JAHEMB010000373.1 GCA_024643915.1 Rhodothermaceae bacterium
GGCCAACACGTTCTATCTGCGCGGCCTGGGCTACCTCCGCAACTATGAGTCCGTCGAGCAACTCGACCTCGCCATCGGCCTGTTCAAAGCCGCTATTGCCGAGGATGCGCGCTTCGCCCTAGCGCACGCTGCCCTGGGCGACGCGTACTGGCAGAAATACATCAAGACGGACGAGGTACGCCTAGCGGAGGACGCCCTCCAACACAGCCGGCGTGCCCTCGAACTCAACGCCAAGCTGGCGCCCGTCTACGTAACGCTTGGTGTCATCTACAACGGCCGGCGGCAGTTCGACGAGGCGCTCGAAGCGTTCCGGCAGGCCCTCACCCTTGACCCTTACGATGCCGAAGCCTACCGCAGCCGCGCCCGCTTCTACCGGGACTTGGGCCGCTTCGACGAGGCTGAGGCTGATTATCAGCAAGCCATCGCTCTCAAGCCCGAGTTCTGGCGTGGCTACAACAGCCTCGGCGTGTTTTACTACGCGCAGGGCCGCTACGAAGACGCCGTTGCGCAGTACCAACGCGGCCTCGACCTCGCCCCGTCCAACCCGTCCCTTCTGCTCAACACGGGCGCAGCCTACTGGCAGATGGAGCGCCTGGACGAGGCCATCGAGATGTTCGAGCGGTTGCTGCGCCTCGACGCGGCCCACGCCGCGGCGCGGTCTAACCTGGCGACGGCCTATTTCTACCGGGGGCGCTTCGAGGATGCGGCTCGGCTTTACGAAGAAGAACTGGCGCTGAACTCCAGCAATTATTCCGTGCAGGGGTACCTTGCCGACACCTATCACTGGATCTCCGGCAACCGAGACCGGGCCGTGCAGGCCTATCGACGCGCTATCGAGATGGTCCGCGAGCACCTTGAGGTGCGCCCCGGCGACCCCGAACTGCTGGGTAGCCTCGCCAATTTTTTCGCCAAACTGGAGCAGCCGGACTCCGCCCGTGTCTACCTGAGGCAACTGGAGGCCGTACAGCAGCCCGACCAGGTAGGCGTCGTCGAAGCCTTTGGCATTGGCGAGACCTACGAACAGATCGGCGAACGCGAACGCGCCCGGGCATGGATGGAGCCTGCCCTCCGGAACGGCTATGGATGGGTTCAGGTGGAACACTCACCCTGGCTCCGTGACCTGCGCGCCGACCCCGGCTTCCGCGCCCTCCTGGCAAGTATCGATCGGAAGAGCCCGTAAGGAAGATTGTAGCACCAATGGCCTAGCTGTCATATATTCACCTTCCCTCACACACAGCTAACGGATTTGGAGGACGCCATGTATTTTTTGCTAAGCTTTACTCGTTTTCTTGCCTTTGTCGGGATCGTTTTGTTCGCCGCTTGGATGCCGCAGCGCGTCGAGGCACAAGCTAATAAGGTGCTTCAAACCATCCTCGTCACCAGCACCGACGGCAGTTGTCTCTATCAGATCGCCGGGCAAACCAATCAGGACGTTTTCCGCATCAGGCACAAAGGAAAGGTTTTCATTACCTCGCTGCCCACGAGCACCCGGGACGTGCGGGTGACAGTAGAGGATGACGGCACCGTGGAAGGGACCTCAGATGAGAAATCGAAAGAGGTGATGCCTGATAACACGAAGCATTTCAACGTACGCTCGGGTATTGGCAGAAAAACCAGTCACAAAGTCGCCATCAACTGCTGCACCGACGATGCTTGCAGCAACACGATCCCAGCCGAGCCAACGACTACCCTCGGCGCCCTTCAGGTAATTCCATCCGTGCAGGAGGTGACGCGCATGGCCGTGCGCGGGCCGGACACGTCCGCTTTCCAGCCGCCTAACAGGAGCCTGCGGGACGGTGGCCCGGTGATGGAAGTGGAGGACCCGTGATGAATAATCGCGGGCGCGCCCGCGCCTACTGCCCGCTTGCTACCTGCCCTTCCACCACGCCGCCCACCTGAAGCAGGAGGGCCTCGTCGAAGTGGCGCCCGAGGAGTTGGAGGCCGACGGGCAGGCCGTTCGGGTGGGCGCCGAGGGGGACGACGAGGCCCGGCACCCCGGCGAGGTTGGCCGTGACCGTGTAGATGTCTTCCAGGTACATCGCCAGGGGGTCGTCCGTCTTTTCGCCGAGTTTGAAGGGGGGCGTGGGGGTGGCGGGCGTCAGCAGCACGTCCACCGTTTCGAAGGCGCGGTCGAAGTCGCTGCGGATGAGGGTCCGGACGCGCTGCGCCTTGGCGTAGTAGGCGTCGTAGTAGCCCGAGGAGAGGACGTAGGTGCCCAGCATGATGCGGCGCTTCACCTCATCGCCGAAGCCTTCAGTGCGCGTGTCCGTGTAGAGGCGTTGCAGCAGGCTCTCCTGCCCCGCGAGGCGCGCTTTCGCTGCGAATACGCGGGTGTCGTCACCGTCAGCCTCAGCAGCGGCGAGGGCCGTCTCCCACGTCTTGCGTTCCTCGGCGAGGGCGCGCCGCGTCTCCTGGAGGTTGGCCCGGTAGCCATAGCGGACGCCGTCGTAGCGCGCCAGGTTGCTCGACGCCTCGGCTGTGGCGAGCACGTAGTACGTGGCCACGCCATACGAGGTGTGCGGGAGGGAAACCTCTTTGACCTCGGCACCCGCTGCCTTCAGCTGGCCCACCTGCGCCTCGATCATCTGCCGGATGTCGCCGTCGAGCCCCTCGCCGAAATACTCTTTCGGCAGGCCGATGCGGACGCCCTCGACCGAGCCGGTGAGGGCTTCGGTGTAGTCCGGCACAGGCACGGGCGCGCTCGTCGCATCCGAGGCATCCTGCCCGGCGATGGCGTGGAGGAGCGTGGCCGCGTCCTCCACCGAGTGCGTGAGCGGGCCGATGCAGTCGAAAGACGAGGCATAGGCCACCAGCCCGTAGCGGCTGACGCGCCCGTAGGTGGGCTTGAGGCCGACGACGCCGCAGAAGGCCGCCGGCTGCCGCACGGAGCCGCCCGTGTCGGTTCCCAGCGCCGCGTGGCACAGCCCTGCCGCCACTGCCGCCGCCGAGCCGCCCGAACTTCCGCCTGGCACGTAGGCCGCGTCGTGGGGGTTGCGCACCGGGCCGAAGTGCGAGTTCTCGTTCGACGAGCCCATGGCGAACTCGTCGCAGTTCGTCTTGCCGATAAAGATGGCGCCGGCCTCGCGCAGGTGGGCCAGGGCCGTGGCATCGTAGAGCGACTCGAAGTTCTCTAGAATGCGCGAGCCGCAGGTGACGCGGCGGCCCTTGAGGCACAGCACGTCCTTCACGCCGAGGATCAGACCGTCAAGGGGGCGGCGGTGCCCGCGCGCGCGCTGGCTGTCGAGGTAGCGCGCGTGGCCCAGGGCGCCCTCGGCGTCTACCAGGACGAAAGCATTCAGGCGCTCATTCTCAGCGTCGATCTTCTCTAAAAAAGAAGAGACCAGCGCTTCGATGCTGGTCTCCCCATTGTTCAAGGCAGCATGTGCCGCTGCGAAAGTCTTCATACTGTCGGTTTTCGGTTTGCAGTTTCCAGTTTACGGTTCTTCATCCATCAACCGTAAACCGAGAACCGGGAACCGTAGACTGGCCTTATTCTGCCGGGTTTTCGGCGCGGGTGGGTTGCGGCGGCGGGGTCTGCTGGGCCTGGAACGTCTCCTGCCGGGCCGCGGGCGCGCCCTGATGCGGGGCCTGGATGCGTGGCTGCTGGTTGTCTTCCAGCGTCAGCTCTTTCTTGATGTCGGTCGTTGCGTCTTTGAACTCGCGGATGCCTTTGCCCAGGCCGCGCGCGATCTCCGGGATGCGCTTGGCGCCGAAGACGAGCAGAATGATAAGAAAGACGACGAGGATTTCGGGCATGCCAATGCTACCCATAACAATCACCGATGAGAGGTTGGAGGGATGCGTTGGAGCGTCTAGGGGCCGCGCCGGTGGGGGGCGCCGCCTCGATAACGGAGGGGGGCAGCGTCGGATACTTTTCTTCCCCAACTGCCGCTATCCGAGGGCTCAGATTTTTTTGCACCTTCTCCAAAACGAATGGCCGGAAAGCCGGTTCCGCGCCTTTCGGACGCAGCGACCGGCCTCCCGGCCGTCAAAGGTGGCCGCCACGAGGCCACTTCTGGGCCACACGGCGGTAGGGAACGCCCTCTCAGTTGATAAGGGGGTTGCCGAAGAAGCCAAAGGCGAAAATCGCGAGCGCCAGAAACAGAAGAAGTAAGAGGTTCATGAAAGCCTCCGTCGTTTGATGGATAGATGCCAGGTATTGTCTCGCTTTACGAAACAGCTACGAAATAAATAAATGCGAAAGAAGAAGTCAAGTCAGGGAAATAGCAAAGGACGTTGTCGTTGCAACTTGAAGCCGAGCCCGCCAGTGGGTAACTTCGTCACGAAAAGGCCCCATGTCATCTTCCCCTTCCCTTTCCCTTTCCCGCGACGCCCTGCTGGCCTGGCCCAAGGCCGAGCTGCACTGCCACCTCGACGGCTCGCTCCGCCTGGAGACCCTGCTGGAACTGGCCCGGCAACAGGGCAAAACATCCCTTCTGCCTGCCGACAGCGTTGAGGGACTGGCTGAGGTCCTTCGCCAGGTTGATGACTCGGAAAGCCTCGAAGCCTACCTCGCCTGGTTTCGCTACACGCTGCCCCTGATGCAAACGAAGGAGAGCCTGTCGCGGATCGCCTATGAGCTGGCCGAGGACAACGCACACGAGAACGTCCGCTACCTGGAGGTGCGCTACGGTCCCATCCTCCACACCGAGGAGGGCCTCTCGCTCGAAGCCGTCAACGATGCCGTCCTCGACGGCCTTCAGGCCGCCGAGCGTGACTTCGGCCTACGCACCGCCCTCATCATCTGCGGTCTACGCGACCGCTTTGAGAGCGCGTCGTTGCGGCAGGCTGAGCTGGCGGCGGCGTACCGGGGGCGCGGCGTGGTGGCCTTCGACCTGGCGGGTGGGGAGGCAGGCAATCCGCCCAAGCACCACCTGCACGCCTTCTACTTCGCCCGCAATCATCTGCTCAACCTGACCGTTC
>JAHEMB010000374.1:0-555 GCA_024643915.1 Rhodothermaceae bacterium
GGTGGTGGCGGTAGTGGTGGAGGAGGTGGTGGTGGCGTCCCTGCTTGGGCTGGGCAGCTGGGCGTGGGCCGTGCCGGCGTTCGCGTTTTTCTTCCTGTCGAGCGCGCTCTCGAAACTCGGAAAGCGGCGAAAAGCGGAGGCGGAAAGACGCAGCGAGAAGGGCAGCGTGCGCGACGCCGGGCAGGTGTACGCCAATGGAGGGGTAGGGTGGGGTCTGTTGCTCCTCTACGTCCTCGATCCCGCTGAGGGGTTGTACTGGGGCTTCCTCGGCGCTTTCGCAGCGGCTGCAGCCGACACCTGGGCCACCGAGATCGGCACCCTCTCAAAACGATTGCCCCGCTTCATTCTGAACGGCAGGAAGGTGCCGCGCGGCACGTCGGGGGCCGTCTCGAGGCTGGGCACGGCGGGCGCCCTGCTGGGAGCGGTGGTGGTATTTGTGAGCGCGTGGCTGGTCGCCGGGGAACGCCTCGCGGGGGCAGGCGTGTTCACTGCCGCCTTTGTTATCGTGGGAAGTGGCCTCGTTGCCTCTTTCGTCGATAGCCTGGCCGGGGCCAC
>JAHEMB010000374.1:565-4897 GCA_024643915.1 Rhodothermaceae bacterium
CGGTGCAGGCGCGTTATCGCGACCCGGTCGGGGGCGAGGAAACTGAGCGCCCGCCGTCGCCGGATCGACGGGCCGACCTCGTACGCGGCGTTCCGTGGATTGACAACGATTTCGTCAACCTGCTCTGCACCCTCACGGGCGCCGCCCTCGCGATGGCTGGTTTTCTCATGCTCTGATTTGTAAACTCGCTCGCTGAAGTCCGTGGGTTGCCTTTAGTTGTTATCTTCACTCATTGGGTCGTTAAGAAGCAACCTCTCGGACCTATCATTCCGCACTCCCCATTCCGCAATCCGCACGCGACATGCCCTGGTACAGGAAGCTTCACTGGCAGATCATCATCGGGTTGGTGTTGGGCCTCGTCTTCGGCGTCGTGGCGGCGGCGATGGGATGGAACGAATTTGTGGCCGACTGGATCGCGCCCTTCGGCACCATCTTTATCAACCTGCTGACGCTCATCGCGGTGCCGCTCGTGCTGGCTTCGCTCATCACGGGCGTGGCGTCCCTGGCCGATCTGAAAAAGCTCTCGCGCATCGGGGGAAAGACCATTGCGATCTACCTGGCGACGACCGTCATCGCCCTCATCATTGGCCTGGCCGTGGTCAACATCCTGCAGCCGGGCAAGACGGTGCCGGAGGACATGCGCGACCGCCTCCAGCAGACTTACCAGGAGGACGTGGAGACGCGCACGGGCATTGCCGAGGAGGCGAAAGAGCGCGGCCCGCTCCAGCCGCTCGTCGATATCGTGCCGGGCAACTTTTTCGAATCGGCGTCGAGCAACCGCAACATGCTCCAGGTGGTGTTCGTGGCGATCTTCCTCGGCATCGGCCTGCTGCTGATTCCTAAGGAGAAAGCCAAACCGCTCATCGCCATTTTCGACAGCCTGATGGCGCTTGTCATCATGCTGGTCGAGATCATCATGCTGACGGCGCCGGTGGGCGTGTTCGCCCTCCTGGCGGGCACCATCACCAGCATCGCCACGGGCGGGCTGGCGGGTATTCTGGAACTGCTGACGGCGCTGGGGTACTACTGCATCGCGGTGATACTGGGGCTGGCCATCCACACGTTCGTGACCTACCCCGTCTTACTGAAGATCTTCACGCCGAAATCGCTGCGGAATTTCTTCCCGGCCATCGCCCCGGCCCAGCTCGTGGCCTTCTCTACCTCTTCGAGCGGGGCGACTCTGCCAGTGACGATGGAAGTGGCCGAGAAAAACGTGGGCGTGTCGGAAGAGGTCTCGTCGTTTGTCCTGCCACTCGGGGCGACGATCAATATGGACGGGACGGGACTGTACCAGGCCGTCGCCGCCGTCTTCATTGCCCAGACGCTCGGGCTGGGGCTCGACATCGGCGCGCAGATCACCATCGTGTTGACGGCCGTGCTGGCCTCTATCGGGACGGCGGCGGTGCCGAGCGCGGGCATCGTCATGCTCGTCATCATTCTCGAAGCCGTCAATATCCCCAGCGCCGGCATCGCCCTCATCCTCGGCGTGGACCGCATCCTCGACATGTGCCGGACGGTCACCAACATCACCGGCGACCTCACGGTAGCCACCATCGTGGCGTCCTCCGAGGGACAGCTTCACGCGCCTCCCCACGGCCCTCATTATGACCCCGTGGACAGCATTGAGGAGGCGTTTGAGGAGGCCCAGGGGATCGGGTGAGAATGGACGAGAGGGCTGAGGCCGCGCTTCTGGCAAACAAATGAATCTGTATTGAGACCCCTATGAAACGGCAGTTTGGCTGGCTTTTCTTTGTGGCGCTCGTGAGCGGGTGGCTCGTGGTGCCGACGGCGTGGGGGCAGGCCGAGCGGCCCATGCTGCTGCGCTCCGATGCGTCCGTGCAGTTGATGCAAAACGGGCGCCGGCACCTGCTGGACATGCGGCTGGCGGCGGCGGAGAAAGCGTTTCGGCAACTCGCCCGGCAGCCCGACGGCCAGGTCGCGGCGTTTGTCCACCTCAGCACGATTTCCCTCCTCAAAGCAGCCGTCACCGATCAGAAGAAGTTCTTCGACCAGTTTGCTTCGCGCTCGGACTCACTCAAAGCCCTCCTCGATGCCTTGCCCGATTCCAAATGGGTGGAGTACCTGCATGCCGAGGCGGATCTGCAGCGGGCCGTCGCCTGGGCCAAAACGGAGCAACAAGTGAAGGCGGCGCTCGCCGGGCGGTCCGCGTTCAAGCACTTCGAGCGGGTGACGAAGGAGTTCCCGGACTTCTACGAGGCCTATGCCGGGATGGGGCTGTTGCACCTGACCATCGGCACCCTGCCGCGCGGCTACCGGGGGCTGCTCAAGATCCTGGGTTTCAGCGGGTCCATTGGTGAGGGGATGAAAGAGCTGAAGCTGGCCGCCGAACGCAGCCGGCTCAGCCAGGAAACGGCGCGGGCCTATCTCGGCCTCATCGACGTGATCCTCAACAGTTCGATGGGGGACGGGGTGGCCTTGCTGCGTGGGCTGCACCAGACCCATTCGCAGAGCACGCTTTTCATGCACCTCTACGCCTTCGCCCTGCTGACGAACCGGGAGGCGGTGAAGGCCGAAAAGCTATTGCGCGAAGCGGTGCGGCTCAGCAAGCAAGACGCCTACTTTTACGTCGATTACATCGATTTCTATTTGGCCGAAGCGCTCTTCAAGCAGAACCGCTTTGACGAGGCCGAGCGCGTCTACCGGGTCTACCTTGCGCGGCACCGGGGGCCGGCGCTCAAGGCGACGGCTTACCTGCGGCTGGGCATGGCTGTTGAGATGCAGGGACGGCGCGACGAGGCCGCCCGCTACTACCAACAGGTGCAGGTGGCCCGCGCTTTCGATAGCGATGAGGTGGCCCGCCGGGCGGCCAACAAGTTGCTCAAAGAGCCGATGGAGCCGCGCGAAAAACAACTCCTGCTGGGCCGCAACCACTACGACGCCGGTCACTACGCCGAGGCCATTCCCATCCTGAATGCCATCCTGCAAGACGACGGGGCCACGCGCGAGCATAAATGCGAGGCGGCCTACCGGCTGGGGCGCGTCTACCATGCGCAGGATCGTTTCAAGGAGGCGCTCGACGCTTACGAGTACGCCATCCAACACCCTGGCGACCCGGACACCCGCTGGGCGCCCTGGGCGCAACTCTATGTGGGCGAGATCTACATGGAGCAGGGGCAGAACCGCCAGGCCACCAACGCTTTCGAGGCGGCCCTTGCCTACCAGGGCGACTTCGACTACCACCGCTCGCTCGAACAGCGCGCCAAGACGGCCCTGCAGCAACTCCAGCAGCGCGGCTGAAAGGGCGACGATGGCCTTCGCCCAGTTTCCTTTAGAACCGATGGGCCGCACGACCTGACGGGAGGGAGATGAAGTTGGCTATCGCATGAAACCCGCTCGCTGCGCTGCTGCCACGAAGACAGGCTGGTAGGGCGTGACTTCTGCCTCGGAGCCCATCACCGCCGCCGAGAGGGATTGCACGCTTCGTGGAGCCAGAGGCGGGAAAGCTCCCGGCGAATTCGGTGCAACCTTGCGCCTGCTTCGCGTGTTGGAAGTGACAACGTTACCGCTGCTTCACCTTTCGTACCTCAACCGTTCGCTATGCAAAAGCTCTTTATCCTTTTCTTCCTGGCCGCCGCTTCGTTCGGCGGGTTCTCGGCCTGCGCGCAAGCCGTCGATGATCTCCGCGTGGAGCGGATCCTCGAAAACCTGAAGCACGAGTTTCCCCAGCTCAAAGATATCGAGGTCGAGATGCAGGCCCTGGAGCCGAGTGGGGTGCCGGGTCTCTCGCGCGGGAGCTTCCTCATCGGCGGGCAGCAGACGCAGGAGTTCCTCATCACGGACGACGAGCAGCTTTATCTCGTCGCAGCCGGCCCCATCGATGTGGGACGGACAGAGGAGGAACTGGCGGCGGCGCAGGCCGAGGCCCGCGCTGCCGAGGAGGCCGAAGCGCTGCGGCGCCAGGCCGAACTTGCTGCCCTTGCCGCTGACCAGCCCGTGCGCGGTAACCCGGAGGCGCCCGTCCTGATCGTCGAGTTCTCGGACTTCCAGTGTCCCTACTGCCAGCGCGCCGCTGCCACCGTCGATCAACTCCTCGAAAAGCGCGAAGACGTCCGGCTTGTCTACCTGCACTTCCCTCTGCCGAACCATCCGTGGGCGCGCCCAGCGGCCATTGCTTCGGCCTGCGCCGCCGATCAGAACGACGAGGCTTTCTGGGCGCTCCACGACGCCTACTTCGAGAACCAGCGGCAGCTCAAGCCGGACAACGTGATGGCGCGCAGCCGTGACTTCCTGGCGGGCCAAGAGATCGACCTCGCGGCATGGGCGACCTGCGCCGAGGATGCCACGTCGGCGGCCCATCAGGAGGCCGCCGCC
>JAHEMB010000375.1 GCA_024643915.1 Rhodothermaceae bacterium
TCGAGCTCGTCGGCAACTCCGGGGCCTTCCTCGGCCTCGGCCAGAGTCTCCCTGCCGGACTCCGCAGCGTCCTCTTGCTCGAAAAGTGGGCCGGCACAGCGGGGGTGGTCTATGCCCAGCCGAACCACCGCTACCGCCTCGACGCCGCGCTCCCACTCGCGGACGATCCCCTCCTCGACAGTCTGCGCCACCTCGCAGTCATCCGCGCTTTTGAAGCCTGGGCGGTCACGCCGGGTCGGGCGGAGGTGCGCGTCGGGTTTGTCGATACGGGGGTGTTCTTCGAGCATCCTGATCTGGCGGGGCAGTTCTGGGTCAATCCGGGTGAGGATCTCAACCGCAATGGCCTGGCGGACGCAGCAGATCTCAACGGGGTGGATGACGACGGCAACGGCTACGTGGACGATCTGCGCGGCTTCGATTTCGTTGACCGGACCGCTGCCGTCGAGCAAGGTGACTACTTCAACCGGGATTCCGACGCCGCCGAAGACAACCGGAGCGGCGGCGGGCGCGGGCACGGAACACTCATTGCCGGTGCCCTGGCTGCAGCACGCGATAACGGTGAGGGGCTGGCAGGTGTGGCGCCGGGCACCCGCCTCGTCCCGCTCCGCGCATTCGGGGCGGACGGCCTTTCCGAAGATGACGACCTCGCAGCGGCCATCGTCTACGCTGCTGATCAAGGGCTTGATGTGCTCAACCTCTCCTTTGGCGACATCTATTACTCGCCCCTCCTTCGCGAAAGTATTCAATACGCCGTCTCGCGGGGCACCATCGTGGTCGCCTCGGCGGGCAACGTCGGGGGGGACGATCCGCATTATCCTTCCGATTACCCCGAGGTGATCTCTACTGCGTGGCTGAACGAAGAAGGCACGGCCGTTGCCGGGCGGGGCACGTACGGCCTGGGGGTGGACCTCGGGGCGCCCGGTTCCTTTGTTTACACGACGCTGTTGCCGCCTCCGGACGCCGATGCACCCACTGCCGAGGATCTCTATGGGCGCCGTAGCGGCTCTTCGATGGCTGCGCCTCTCGTATCTGGGGTGGCGGCGTTGCTTCGTTCATTCGACCCCTCGCTTTCGCCGGCTGCCATCCGTAGCATCCTGGTTGCGTCGGCAGTAGATGTGGGCGATGCGGGGTGGGATCACCGCACCGGAGCTGGTCGCCTCGACGCGGCAGCGGCCCTTCATCGCGCCCTCCCGGCGAAGGTGCAGATTCTGAGCCCCGACCACGATGCAGGTCTTTCCGATGCTGAAGTCGCCGTCGTCGGCACAGCCGTCGATCCGGCCTTCGTCTCCTACAGCCTTTCCTACACGCTCGGTGACGAAGACCTGGGCAACGATTGGATCGCCATTGTGGGCCCCGTCACGCGGCAGCTCTTCGCCGATACCCTGGCGACGTGGGATCTCGTTGGGCTGCCAGATACGGTGCTGACCCTCCGTCTGGCAGTGACTCGTAGCGATGGGAAGACCGTGGAGGACCGGCGCCGGATCTACCTCGACCGAACTCCGCCCGCCCTGTCCGTGCGTCTCCTCGATGTTGGTCTTGTGGACGGTCGCTACGGTATCATGGCGGACGTGGAGACAGATGATCTGGCAGCCGTGTCGATGGAAATCACCTTAGGCGGCGGGCAGTTCAAAATGGAATCGGACCGGCGGGCGCGGCGACAGGGGCTCGCCTGGGCCGAAGAGAGCGGGCGCGGCGGCGCGGCCACCGTCCGCCTCGTCGCTACGAATGCCGCCGGCCTCCAAACCGAGGTGGCGCAGACCTTTATCCTCCCTGCCCTTAGACTTGATGCCTCGTTTTTGCAGGAAGAGGCGCTTGATGTGCAGCACGGGTTCCTCCTGCCGCAGGCAACGGACTTCGACGGTGACAGCTTCGCTGAAATCACCCTCAACCTGTATGAGGAGGGATGGGTGGGCGATACCCTGGCGATTTACGAGTGGGATGGCGAGCACTTTCGTCCGGCCCAGAAGCTCCTCGCCAACGTGCTTCCGCGCGACGTGGGGGACACCGACGGAGATGGCCTGAAAGAGCTGCTGACCCAGGTGGCCGGCGCCACGCTCCTGCTCGAACAGGAATCCGCGGCGGGTTATCCGTTCGCTCCGGTCTTCGTTGACACGACTGGGCTGAGCAACCCGTTCGACGAGAACGCGGCCTTCGGTGCGCGGCTGACTGACCTCGACGGAGACGGGCAGGGGGAGATCCTCGTCCACAATACGAAGCAGTGGCGCTTGCTGGAGTGGCAGAACGGGAGCTACCGCGAGGTGACGCGTCTCGATAATCCAACGTCGGTGCAGGATTCTGAGCTTGACCGCAACGAATACCAGGAGCCGGAGGCCCTTGTCGATGACTTCGACGGGGACGGGCGGCTGGACCTGCTGGTGGGTGATAGCGATGGCGACTGGATCGTCTACGAAGCCGAAGGCAACGACCGACTCCGCGTAGCCTGGACCTACGAAACGGATCGCTACAACGCCGGCAGCCGCTTCGCCAAGGGCGACTTCGACGGTGACGGAACACCGGAATTTGTGACCTTCACGCAAAACTGGACGCAGAATACCCGCAACGACGAACAGGAGCCGGGCCTGGGCCTCTATTATTTCTGGGAGCGAGGCGGAGATGATACCTATGTGCTGCAGGCCCGCCTCCCCATCTGGCGCAATGTTTCCCGCCACGGCAGCCTCGGCGCAGCAGATTTTGACGGCGACGGACGCGATGAGTTGATTGTCGTGCATCCGCCTTCGCTGTATGTTCTGGAAAACGATGATTTTGACGGTTGGCGCCCGGTTTTTCGTTGGAGCGCCGAAAGAGGAGATGGCTCGGGCCTGCGCAGCATCACTGTTGCGACAGGTGATTTTGACGGGGATGGCCGCCCGGAATTCGTGGCCTCGGGCGTGGATGAAAAGCTCCATCGCTTCGTGCATCCTCGGGGCGTAGACCTCGTGGCCGCGCCGCCACTTTGGATAGATGCCTATGCGCTCGATGACGCGCACGTTTTCCTCTCCTGGCAGGCGCCCGCTGCCGATTCGGTGACCGTCTATTTGGGAACACCGGGTGAAGCCTTCGATCCCCTCTTGACCACGGTGGAAAATGAAGTCGTCCTCGAAGTGTCTACGCCGAGCCGGTACATTTTGCGGGCGTGGTCGCAGGAGCGCGATGCGCCGCCCGGATCTCCAGTGCTCGGGATGCCGAGCCCGTCGCGAGAAGTGCGTCCCCACGCACCAGCCGTCGTCGAGAACGTGTGGTA
This sequence comes from Rhodothermaceae bacterium, assembly GCA_024643915.1. GTDB lineage: Bacteria > Bacteroidota > Rhodothermia > Rhodothermales > JAHEMB01 > JAHEMB01. Next base: position 3,242 of record JAHEMB010000375.1, read on the forward strand.
TCCGGAGGGGACAACGGTGGCGTTGCGGTTCAGCGAGCTGTTGAATCCGGCAACAAAGGCGCACCAGTTCATGCTCGCGAGCGGGATCAGGCCAGTGGCCCTCCTGCACGCCGAGGGTGGCCGCACCGCCCTTCTCCGTTTCGAGGAACCCCCGGTAGGGCAGGACACATTGCGCTGGCGCCAGGTGAGGGACGCCGAGGGCACGCCCGTCAGTCATACCCAGGCGCTCATCGCGTTTCCGGAGGCTGAGGTTGGGCGTCTCATCCTCACACACTGGGACCTATTGGATACGCAAACGCTGCTGCTCGTTTTCAGCGAGCCGCTCGACTCGGCCTTAGCCGCCAACCCGGCGAACTACACTGTCCGCCCGACCGGCCAAGTGGTTTCTGCCGCTTTCGATCCGGGGCGGCCTAAAGAGGTGTTGCTTCGAATCGAAGGGCGGGCGTTGGGCGCGACGGGCTTGGCTTCCTCCCTCGTGGTCGATCGGATGAGGAGTGTCTCGGGCGAGACACTCGCGCCGGAGGGAAACGTCGTCTCTCTCGCCAAGGCTGCCGAGGATCTCAGCGCGGCGTTCGTTTTCCCCAACCCATACCGCGAGGGAACGCACGCCGAGCAGGTCATGGTAGCCGGGCTTCCTGAAGAGGCCACGGTTCGCATCCTCACCGTCCACGGCGTGCGCGTCCGCGTTTTGGAGGAGCGCGATGGGGACGGCGGCGTGGCGTGGGACCTGAAGGACGAACAGGGTCGCGCGGTGCCTGGCGGCGTCTATCTGCTGCGTATCGAAACGCCGGGGCTCCGGCAGTGCTAGTTAAAGCCGCCGTCATTCGCTGAAGGGCGCAGAAATCTCGTAAGGCCGGGCACGAATGACCAACAGATTGCCTATTTTTCCTGCGCGTTGCATTGCATCTTAAGGCTGAATGAACTCAGGAAACGCTATGCCGAATCGGGCATCCGCTACCCCCGCTGCGCTTTATTTGGAATTGCCGAGCCAGATGGAACGACTTGAGGAGGTCGTTGATCAGGCGGAAGCCTTCGCTGCGGCCCACGTGGCGGATGACGACCTTGTATACCGCATCGTGCTGGTAACGACGGAGGCAGTTACAAATGCCATGGAGCATGGTAATCGGATGGACGCGCACAAGAAGGTGGAGGTGCGGATGGAGGCCGAAGCAGCGCAACTCATTGTGTGGGTGCGAGACGAAGGCAGAGGGTTCGACCGGGCAACGGTGAAGGATCCGCTCGCCGAAGAAAACCTGCTGCAGGAGGGTGGGCGCGGCCTGTATCTCATCGAAACGCTCGCCGACGAAGTGCGCTACGAGGACAGTGGTCGGTGCATGCGTATGGTATTTCACACCTGAGGCCGCGTGGAAGGCGCCCCGGCATCAGCGAAAACGCCTGAGCGAGTGAGGCGTCGGGGTGGCTCCCGGCTCTTGCTCGGGCTGCTCATTGGCTGCATCGCTGCGCTCTCGGTTCTTGCCGCCTTCCGCTCTCTCTGGCCGGCTTTCGTTGGCGTGGCGCTTGTGGCGGGCTTCCTCGTTTTCCTCCTGTGGCAACGTGGGGGGGTGTCCCTGCGCCAAGTGCTCGTCTTCGCCGTCCTGTTTCGGTTCTTCCTCTTCTGGCTCCCGCCCGTCCTCTCT
>JAHEMB010000376.1 GCA_024643915.1 Rhodothermaceae bacterium
GCACGCCCTTCACCTTCTTCGGCAGGCTGGGCCGCGCGATCTGGATGGCCGGTTCGTCCTCGCGGAAATTGAGGAGCACCTCGAGAACGCCGTCCTGCGTCGTCTCGTCCATCAGCAGGGTGCGGAGGGCCGAAGCGTTGCGGAAACCCTTAAAGTAGCCACCATACATCCGCCGCATCTCGAGGACCCCCTTGCGCTCACCCAGCCATTCGCACTTCAGGATGAGGTGCTCGGCCACCACTTTCATGCGCTCTTCCCACGAGGGCCGGGGCGGTATCTCACCCGTTGCACGGTAAATCTTCGCATCGCGGAAGATCCACGGGTTGCCGATGGCGCCGCGCCCGATCATAACGGCGTCCACGCCCGTCTCGTCGAACATCTTCTCGATCTTCTCCGGCGTGGTGGCATCGCCGTTGCCGACGAGGGGGACCTGGAGGCGGGCCTCCTCCTTGATCTTGCGGAACCACTGCCAGCGGGCGTCGCCTTTGTACATCTGCGCACGCGTGCGGGCGTGGACAGCAAGCGCCTGGATGCCGCAGTCCTCCAGCATCCGGGCCACCTCGACAATGCGGATCGACTCGTCGTTCCACCCCAGACGCGTTTTCACCGTCACCGGGTAATCCGATTCCTCGATGACGGCCTCGGTGATCGCACGCATCTTCGGCAGGTTGCGGAGGATGCCCGCGCCGGCTTCCTTACACACCACCTTCTTCACCGGGCAGCCGAAGTTGATGTCGATCACATCCGGCCGGGCACGGTTAACGATACGCGTGGCCTCGCACACCTGCTCCTTCTCCCCGCCGAAAATCTGGATGCCGACGGGCCGCTCCTGCTCATAGATATCGAGCTTGCGAAGCGAGTCCTCAGCGTCGTAGACGAGGCCGCCGGAGGAGATGAACTCGGTATAGAGCATGTCTGCCCCGAACCGTTTGCACAGAAGGCGAAACGGCGGGTCGCTCACGTCCTCCATGGGCGCGAGAAAGAGCGGGCGCTCTCCAAACTCGATAGACCCAATACGCATGACCTGGGTAGTTTACGGCTTACAGTTCCTGGCTTCCGGTTGGTATCTCCCGTTTGAGACCAAAAGCGGGGCACTCTTTCTGTCGCTCGCTCGAACGAGGCGTAAGGGCCCCTGTTCCTCCGCAGCAGGGCCGTAACCCACGCCAGGTCGGTGCGTAGGAACGGACCGTCCATTCTCCGCAAGAAGTTCGTTGCCTCGAACGCGGGCCAATCGTGGAGAGGTGGTTACGGCGGCTGACACCACGCCGCATCCCGCCTATATTGGACGATCCCCCCGTGTTCCCCCGACTTGCCCGCCCCTGATGAAACGAACCATGACCAGACGAAACCCCCTCCTGGTGCCGGCCCTGCTCGGCCTGACGACCCTACTACTGGCCGGCTGCGGCCCCAACCTCATCGAGCGCGTGACCAACTTCTGGTCGCTCAGTTGCTGCGGCGCGGTCGTCGTCATCCTCGATATCCTCGCCCTCATCGAGCTGGCCGGCAGCACGCGCAGCACGGGCAACAAGGTACTCTGGGCGCTCATCATCCTCTTTTTCCCAGTCATCGGTTGCATCCTCTATTACTTCTTCGGCCGCGACGGCCGCGCCTGACCGTCTCTTTTCGGAGATCCACGAAAAGCCGGGCCGCTCGATGGAGGGGCCCGGCTTTTTGCGTACATTATTTCTTGATGCAACTGTTCCGCCTTACCGCCATTTCTAAAGGATGGCCGACTTCCTTGTTTCTTCCCGCATGATGACCTCGCTTCGACGACACAAGCGCCCCTGCCTGACGGCCCTGCTGACCGTCCTGCTACTCCTCCCCGGCTGCGGCGGTACGGACCTCGTGCGGCAGGAGGCTGACACCCCCGCTCCAGATCAGGAAACTGGAACGGTTCTTCTCATTTCCCTTGACGGCTTCCGCTGGGATTATCTGGACAAATACGACGCGCCGCACCTGGAGGAACTGGCCGAAGAGGGCGTACGGGCCGAACACCTGATCCCGGCTTTCCCCACTAAGACCTTCCCCAATCACTACACGCTCGTCACGGGGCTGTATCCGGAGCACCACGGCATCGTCGCCAACAACATGTACGACCCGGTTTTCGACGCCTCCTTCAGCCTGGGTGACCGGAATGCCGTGGCGGACGCGCGGTGGTGGGAGGGCGAACCGCTGTGGGTGACCGCGGAGAAGCAGGGGCAGAAGGCCGCCACGTATTTTTGGCCCGGCTCCGAGGCAGCCATTGAGGGCGTCCGCCCTTCGTACTGGAAGCCGTACGACGGACGCGTGCCCGGCCCCGACCGCGTCGCCGAGGTGCTCGAATGGCTGGACCTGCCGCCCGCCGAGCGTCCCACGTTCCTCACGCTCTACTTCAGCACCGTCGATTCGCGGGGGCACGACAGCGGCCCGGATTCAGAGGCCGTAGAAGACGCAGTGGAGGAAGTCGACGGGTACCTCGGGATGCTCATCGAAGGGCTGGAGGAGCGGGAACTCTTGGATGAGATTAACCTCATCGTCACTGCGGACCACGGGATGATCGCCACCTCCTCGGAGCGCGTCGTTATTCTGGACGATTACATCGACCTCGAAGAGGTGCAAGTGGTAGACTGGAGCCCCGTCCTCATGCTACGCCCCGACGAAGGCAAGGAGGAGGCCGTCTACCAGCAACTGAAGCAGGCGCCGCATCTGTCGGTCTACCGCAAAGCGGAGATCCCCGAGCGGCTGCACTTCCAGGCGCACCGTCGCATCCCCGCCGTCATCGGCATCGCGGACGAAGGCTGGTCCATCGCCACACGCGAACGCTACGAGCAGAATCCTGCCCGCTTCAACGGCGGCACACACGGCTACGACAACCAGCTCGTATCGATGGGCGCCGTGTTTGTGGCGCGCGGCCCGGCCTTCAAGGAGGGGCTCGTAGTGGGACCTTTTGAGAACATTCACCTCTATAACTTAATGGCGGCCATTCTGGGCCTCGACCCGGCGCCCAACGACGGCAGCCTGGAGGCCGTCCGTCACCTACTCGATCCACAGGTCCTTAGCAGCCGGTGAGCCCTTTTGCTACTTCTTCTTTCGCACCGGTCCCTTCTACGCAAGCTGTGGATGTGCAAGCGTGCGGCGCAGGTTTCGTCGTCGCGCCCTCCCCTTCTTGGTTTCGTCGTTTGCGTCCTCTTCCTCGCCGCGCTCTTTGCTGACACGGCGCAGGCGCAGGGCACGGGCCTGTTGCTCGGGCTCCGCTACGAAGAGCCGGTCCCCCAGGTGCCCCCGTACTATGCGGGCCGGGCGGATTCGCTCTCGCGCTCGGCGTACCGAACCCTCCTGATCACCCGCCGCGAAAACGACACCTTTGGCGTGGTGGGCGACACCAAAGGGCTTTTCGTGCCGCGCAGCAACGGCTTCTGGCGCGTTGATGCCAAACGCAGCGTTTACAACGACTGGGTGGAGGATTTTGTCTGGAGCACGCCTGTCACGGCGCCGCGCCGCCTGCCCGGCATCGAGTCCTTCAACGGGGAATACTGCCGCGGCTACCGGCGGCAGACCATCCTCTACGCAGGGGCCGACTACCTCGCGCTCGACCAACACTCGGCGGGCTACTGCGAGGGGGCGGCGCACCCGTGGGCGCTCAACACGCTCGCCTTCATCCCCCTAGACAGTCTCGGCCATCTGGGCCTGCCCATCACCAAGATTTTGGGCCGCCCGGGTCTTTCAGCTTTCTCCAGCGCGGTGGAGCAGTTCCTGGCGAACGTTGTGGACGAAGCCCAGCGAGACCGCTATGCCCAGGAGCCGGATGAGGTCAACTGGGCGCTACGCCGGGCCGAAGGCCGGTGGATCGTCGAGGGGCGCCTCGATTATGCCGCCGAGTTCGCCCAGGGTACGTACGCCGACTTGCCTCTGGCCCTGGAGGCACCGCCGAGTCTGGTGGGCTACAATCGCCTCGACCCGAGTTGGGCCGCCATCAAAGCCTACGCCCCGGATGCCCGCGACGCCTTCACGTCCCCCTTCCACGACATGGTAGTGTTGCTGCGGCGCAACCGCCTCACCGTACATCCAATGACGCGCGGGCAGATCGGGCAGGCGGCCCTCACGGTGCGCCTGGGGCCCGGCGCAGCCGCTGTGATGGCGCGCTGGGCCGTCGGTCCCCCCCTTCAGCGCTGGACCGAGCGCCTCCGTCCTTCAAACACGGCCTCGCAATGATGCCGTTCGTAGAGATGGATGCCGGTCGCCCGCAGATTCATTCCACCGGCTTCCGCACCAGTCCCTACGGAGCCCGTGCCCTCAAGGCAAGGCTATCTGGGCCGGCAGCCGGATGAGGAACTCTGTGTAGGCCCCCTGCTCGGTATCAACAGCGATGCTGCCGCCGTGGCCCAGCGTGACGATGTCATAGCTGAGGCTCAATCCAAGTCCGGTGCCTTTGCCCATTGGTTTGGTTGTAAAAAACGGCTCAAAGATTTTGCGTTTCACTTCCTCCGGCATGCCGGCGCCGTTGTCGCGCACCCTGATCTCGACGATGCCGTTCTGGCAGCATGTAGACACGGCGACGGTGGGCTCATAAGCGCCGTTGAGACGTTGCCATTTTTCCTCAACCGCGTAGAAGGCGTTGTTGAGCAGGTTGATAAGCACACGGCCTATCTCCTGGGGCTCCACCTCCACCGTCGTACCCTGCTCCTCGTATTCACGCTCAATCGTCACGTTGAAATCAATGTTCTGCGCCCGCATCCCGTGAAAAGCCAGGTTGACGTATTCCTCAACGAGCGCGTTGACCGCTACGGGCTGGCGCTCGCCGCTGCCGCCACGCGCATGCTCCATCATACTGCGGACGATGCTGTCGGCACGACGACCGTGGTGATTGATGCGGCGCGCGTTCTCTTTTAGGCCCTCG
>JAHEMB010000377.1:0-3707 GCA_024643915.1 Rhodothermaceae bacterium
GATCGCTCAGGGTTCGATGCTCAGGCGGGCGACGTAGACGCGCGGAAGGTTCCATCCCTCGACCGGCCAGTTCTCGTCGAGCGCCGCGTCCCAGTAAAACCGCGTGATGGCCGGCTGCCCCGTCACCATCCGCCTCCTCGACCCGCCCCTCCACGAGTTCCTCCCCCACGACGAGGAGGGCCAGCAGCAGATGGCGAGAAACATGGGCGTGCCGGTCGAGCAGGTAAAAGCGAAAGTCACCGCCCTCGACGAGTTCAACCCGATGCTGGGGCACCGGGGCTGCCGGCTGGGCATCCTCTATCCCGAGATCACTGAGATGCAGGCCCGGGCCATCCTAGAAGCTGCCATCGAGTTGCACCAAGAGGGCATCGACGTGTTGCCCGAGATCATGGTGCCGCTTATCGGCACGCTCGAAGAGTTCGCCGACCAGCGGCGCGTCATCGAGCGGACGGCCGAGCTGGTGTTCGAGGAGAAGGGCGAGGCCATCGATTTCCAGATCGGCACGATGATCGAGATCCCCCGCGCCGCCCTCACCGCCGACGACGTGGCAAAGGAAGCCGACTTCTTCTCCTTCGGCACGAACGACTTGACGCAGATGACGTTTGGCTACAGCCGGGACGACGCTAACACGTTCCTCCCGTACTATGTCGAGCACAAGATCCTCGCAGACGACCCGTTCCAGGTGCTCGACCAGCGCGGCGTGGGCCAGCTTGTGCGGATTGGGACGGAGCGCGGCCGGCAGACGAAGCCTGATCTTAAGGTTGGCATCTGCGGCGAGCACGGCGGCGAACCGTCGTCGGTGGCGTTCTGCTACGAGGTCGGCATGGATTACGTCTCCTGCTCCCCGTTCCGCGTGCCCATCGCCCGCCTGGCTCTCGCCCAGGCCCGCCTGCGCGAGGAAAAAGAAGCCGAAAAGGAGCGTGAAGCCGTCGCGGTTTGAAGCGGTTATCGGCTTTGTAAGAAGGCGTCAGTATTGTCGGCTTGCAAATCTTCACCCAGACATGAGTTGGATCCTGGGATTTTTCGGCGCGAGCCTCTCTCGTGACAGGCGAGAGAGGCTCGCTACGTTTCACGACCTGCCGCTTTTTCGCAGTGAGGGCGAGGGGCATTACCTCGCGGGCGGTGGGCTGGCCGAGACGTGCCTGCATGGGCGGGGGCCCAATAGTGACGAATGGATCGTGGCGGGGCTCGGCCTGCGGCGGAGTGAGGATCACTGCCTTTTTCTCACCAAAGCAGACTGGCAGGCAATCCTGTCGGTGGCGGATCCATCTTTTGAGGGCATCGACGGTCATTTCGTGGTGGTCCGTCGGCGCGAAGGCGAGGTAGAGACTTTTACAGATCCCCTCGGCGTTCGCACCCTCTACCTGGCTGAGACGGACGGTGGCCTCGCTGTTTCCACACGCCTCGATTGGATGGCTCACCTTTCTGGCGCGGACGAGATCGACTTCGAGGCGTTCGGCGCGCACTGGCTCACGTTCAACCAGCTCACCACGGACAGCTTTGTGCGGGGGATCCGGCGCCTCGGGCCGGGCGGAAGAGCAACGTGGATTGAGGGCAACCTTCGCATCGCGGAATTGCCGTGGTCGCCCGACCGCTCGCCCGGCGGCCCTTCCTTCGAGCAGTCAATCGCCGCCTTTGCCCACCCGGCCCTGTATGACGGTCAGACGCTCAGCCTGGGCCTCTCCGGTGGCCTCGACTCGCGCCTGCTGTTGGCGTTGCGTGACGCTGCGGCTCCGTCTTTCGCCACACACGTCTTCGGCCCTTCGACTCTCCAAGACGTTTGCGTCTCCAACGCCATCGCCCGGGGAGAAGACCTCCAGCAGACGCAACTCCACGAACCCGCCCCTGATGCTGCGGCGTGCCTCACGTTACTCCAGCGGCATGTGGCACACAGCCATGCCGTCTCCCCGGCCTCGGCGGTGCTGGGGCTGCGCTACTTTGCCCGGCTGCACGCACAAGGGAAGGTGATGATCGACGGCGGCTTCGGGGAGATCGGTCGGCGCCAGTACCTGAACCGGCTGCTGCGGCGCGACCGCCCGTCCCTCCGCCGGGGCGAGGCCGGCGCCATCCTCCCCCACCTCCGCGTTCACCGCGCCGACGTTTTTACAGCGGACATCCACGCCGCCATGATGCTTGGGGCGTGCCACGAAATCGAGAGGCTGTGGGATGGCATGCCGGCGGTAGACAAGACAGGCGAAGAGAATTTTCTGGATCTCCTGGGTGTTCGCACCCGTCTGCCCAACTTCTTCGGCTTCGCTCAGGATTTGCTGGATGAGCAGGTGGTCAACTTCATGCCGTTTGCGCAGCCGTCGGTATTGCAGGCCGTTTTCCGAACCGCCCTAAAGGAACGTCGGAACGGACGCCTTTTCCGGGATATTATTCGTCGGCGACGGCCGGCGCTGGCGCGGTATCCACTCGTAAAGGGCGCCCTCACCTATCCCTTCCGTCTCCCCACCCTTCCCGCCTTCGCCTGGACGAAAGCGAAGGGCCTCTTCAGCCCCGAGGCCCTCGACCGTCGGCGCCCCGTGTTCCTCGAAAGGATGCGACCGTACGCCCTCGACACCGTGCATTCCGCGAGCCTGCCCGCCTGTTACGACCGAGAGAAGCTGACCACGTTGGTCGAAGGCTACTATGCTGGGGAGGAGGGCAAGGCGGCAGCTGTGGACTGGTGGCTGGCCTTCGAGGTGTGGCGGGCGTCTTTGCAGAAAACAAATCTATAACCTTGCCTTGAGGGTGGCGGAACTATAGAATTTTTCTTAAATTAACTGTCTGGCTTGTTGGATCTATGCGGCATTCGGGAGTGCGCCGACCATCACAGAGGAATCGTATCGACACGCGGCCTCCACGCTTCTCACCCCGGTCCTTGTCTCCCGGCCGGAAGGACGCCGCCCTTGCCGCCTCTGCCGCCGCAACGCACGTTTACCCTGTTCACTCAACTTTCCGACCAGAAGTATGGCTAACCCGATGAGGATTCTCTTTGTCTCCGGCGAGGTCGCTCCGTTCACCAAAGCGACGGAAACGAGCGATCTGGTACGTACGCTGCCCGAGCGCCTTCAGGAGGAGGCCGGGCACGAGGCACGGATCATGATGCCGCGCTACGGCACCATCAGCGAACGCCGCAACCGTCTCCACGAAGTCATCCGGCTCTCCGGCACCGAGGTGCCGATGGGCGAAGAAGCCGAGACGCTCAAAGTGAAGGTGGCCTCGATCCCGGGCATCCGGCTTCAGGTCTACTTCATGGACAGCCCCCGCTACTTCAAGCGCAAAGGCCTCCACGCCGACAAGCAGGGCAAGGTCTTCGAGGACAACACCGAGCGGGCCGCGTTCTTCGGAAGGAGCGTCATCGAGACGATCCGCAAACTCGGCTGGGCGCCCGACGTGGTCCACGCCTTTGGCTGGGTGAGCAGCCTCGTTCCCCTCCTGCTCCGCACCGAATACGCGACCGATGACCTGTTCGAGCAGGCCCGCATCGTCTATACGCCGGACGACGTGCCGGCCCAGGCGACGCTGACCGCCGACCTGGCTGAGAGCCTCGGCATGGAAGAATCGTGGCGCTGGCGTTACGAAGTGGCGGACCTGCATCACGCGCGGTTCTGGAACCAGTTGTCCAAATGGGCAGGCGAGCAACCGTTCGCAGTACAGGATCAATACGCCAAACTCGACGCGGGCAAGCCGGTTTACAAGCCGGGTGAAAAGGCAGAGATTCG
>JAHEMB010000377.1:3717-4870 GCA_024643915.1 Rhodothermaceae bacterium
CGCCGACGCCGCGCTCTACGATCGCGACCTGAACGGTGTGGGCCTGGCCTGCGCCGACCTTGCGCTCTTCCCCCCCTCCCTGGAGCCGAATCAGGCCGACGCGCTGCGGCTTAGCGGCGACGCGGAATCGCTCGTTGAGGAGGCCGTGGAAGCTTACGACCAGGTGCTGAGCGTGGCGGTGTGATTCCACCGCGACAATGAACCGTGGTGCGTTGCCCTGTAGGGGCGCACCTTAATTCAAGCAGACCCCATCGACCGCGTGTCGCATGGGGTTTTGCTTTGTTCGAGCCTATACGAAACCGGGCCAGCGGCGCGTTATCGACCCGCTGACGCAAGGCACGCTTGGACCGAACGAAGCAGGGCAAAAGCGTTTGCCGCGCGAATCAATCGGCGTAACGCCTGCATTTACAGGCGCTAGTGGCCTTTTCGAAAGGGCCATCAATTCGCACGGCGCGTGAATCATTTCGCGGGGCCGGGATTATGCGAAGAAGCCTTTTTGTATTGGGTGCTGCCCTTTCTCGCATTTTTGTCAAGCTTTCTTTCCTATGAAACTCCGTACCCTTTTGTGGACGTGCTGCGGCATGCTCCTTACCCTGACGGCCTGCGAGGATCCCTCGAATGTAGGACTCGGGCTGATCGGCGAGCAGGGCGGCGACGCTGAGGTTGAGACCGTGACGCCATCGACGTTCGAGAGCACCCCGGCCGAAGACCTCACAGGCCTGACGCTCCGCGTCCTCGCCGGCACCGTGAACGACCCGCTCCTCGCCACCATCAGTGCCCTCGGGTACCTCGACATCGGGAGCCGCTCGACCACCATTTCCGATCCCATCACGGAGGCCTCCCTGCGGCTCGTCCCGGATTATCTCTACGGCGACACGACGGCTACCCTGACCCTGACCCTGCGCGAGATGCCGGAGGAATGGGATGCCGCAGGCCGCAACGCCGACACCACGCTCGTAGCCGGCGCCGAGCTGGCGCAGGTCACCTTCGCCGCCACCGACACCCTCGTCGAAGTGCCTTTGCCGCAATCGTGGATCGAGGCGAACGATGCGTTCCTGCGCGACACCACCTACCTCGCCGAAGTGCACGGCTTTCAACTCGATGTATCGGGGAGCAATGCTGTGGTGGGCTTCGATAGCGGCACCAGCCGCTT
>JAHEMB010000378.1 GCA_024643915.1 Rhodothermaceae bacterium
GTCGGGGACGGCGTCGAGGTTGAGGAGGGGAGATTCCATGGGTGAGGGTTGAGAATATTAATAAGGGGTCATTCGCCCGCTAGCGCGGGCTGTCATTCGGCGCTAACGCGCCTGTCATTGACAGGCTGCGCCTGCGTCATGCGCCATTTGAAGGTTGCTGCCTTTTTTCCTACATGACAATGGATGACAGCGAGCCTATTGACCTTTCACCAAGAGCCGCATCTCGCGGACGGCCTGCTGCATACCCACCAGCACCGCCCGCGCCACCACCGCAAAGCCGATGGAAACCTCGTGGACGTGCGGCACGGCGCGGGCGAAGACGGGGTAGTTCTGGTAGTCGAGGCCGTGGCCGGCGTGGACCTGGAGGCCCAGATCGTGCGCGTGGGCCGCCGCCTCGGCCAGCTTGTGCGCCTCAGCCTGTTGCGCCTCCGGCGTGAGGGCCAGGGCGAAGTCGCCCGTGTGGAGTTCGATGCTGTTGGCGCCTACCGCCTGCGCCGCCGCGATCTGCGCCGCCACCGGATCGACGAAAAGGGCCACCTCGTGGATGCCGGCATCGTAGAGACGCGGGATGACTGTTTCTAGCCTTGCCTGGCTTTTCACCACATCAAGGCCACCTTCCGTCGTCACCTCCTCCCGGTGCTCCGGCACGAGGGTGGCCAGGTGGGGCTGCACGTCGCAGCAGATGGCGACGATCTCCTCCGCCGTGGAGAGTTCGAAGTCGAGCTTTGTCTTGACAGTCTCCTTCAGCAGGCGCACATCGCGCTCGTTGATGTGGCGACGGTCCTCGCGGAGGTGAAAAACGATGCCGTCGGCGCCGGCCAACTCGCACAGCACAGCGGCGTGGACCGGGTCCGGGAAAGCCTCGCGCCGCGCATTGCGCAGCGTGGCAACGTGGTCGATGTTGATGAGCAGGTTCGTCACAGGCCGCGATTGCGAAAAAATGCTGAAGGGAGCAACGAAGGCGAGATCCAGGGGTCGTGAAGAGAGCCCAGTCGCCACGCCCCGACCTTTGCTTCGCTGCAAACGACCTTTCGCCGGAATTTGTGCCGAAAAGGCAAAGGAGGACTTGGCTTTTGGAGGCAAGAATAGTTTTCTTGTTCAGGAGGCCCTCCCGCGTGATGCGCGGTGCTGTCAGCAGCGATAGTCGCGTTGTCTGCCCATCGGCGGTTGCATTTCGGAAGGCCGTCCTGTATTTTCACTCGTCCTTTTCAGGACGCCTCACCACCACGGTCCACCCGCTAACCCTGCTTTCAATAGATCGGAGCACGACACGTTATGGCGTCTAGCAGATCAGGCCTCAGAGTCGGCATCCAAATTCTCCTTGCCCTCGTCATCGTGGCATTGACCTACTGGCTTTATGTTTCCGTCACGGAGCCTTACGCAGTCATCGAGCGGCAGCAGGCGTTGCGGGATCAGACGCGGCAGCGGATGGACTACGTCCGCCAGGCGCTCATCCGCTACGAGAACGTAGAAGACGGGTACCCGTCCTCGCTTGACTCGCTCGTGATCTTCGTCCGGCAGGACTCCTTCATGCAGGCCAACTGGGACAGCCTCTTCGACGTCTCTATCACGCCGGAATCCCTCCTGGTTTCCCCGCGCTCGGGCAGCCGGTTCACTTACGCCGTCAACGACACGGGTCGCGTTAATATTTATCTGCTCGGAGACCCGGATTCGGAGGACCACATCGGCTCGGAGATCCCCGACGTGACGCGCATCAATGCGGCAAGCTGGGAGTAACGCCGTTCCCTTCTTTCGATGGAATCAAATGCACGGGCGGGTATCGACCTCTTCGGCACGGCCCTGCGCTACGCCGAGGTGGAGCAGTACAACGGGCGCTACCGCCTGCTGCGCCTGGGGAGTTGTGACTTCGATTTCGACGTAGGGCGCGATGCGCTCCGTACGGGCGAAGCCCATCACCTCGACACCCTCGCCGACGCCCTCCGCGACGTTTTTGAGGGTACCGTGGCTACCGAGATGCACGTGGCGCTGCACCCGCCCGAGTGCCACGCCTTCTTTGTGCCCTTCGACGCTGAAGCCCCGGAGCCGGTGCGCTTAAAGCGGATGCGGCAGGAGGCCTCCCTCCTCCTCGACACTACCGAGACGCTGCGTCTGACGACCGACGTGCTGCGCACCGAGACGCTGCCCGACGGCCAGCGTGTCGAGTGGTACCATGTGCTGGCCCTCGGCGAGCCCGTCCACGCTCGCTTCGACCGCATCTTCGAGGCCCTGCCCTTTTCCGAATACCGGCTGCAACTGAGCGTGCAGGGGGTGGCGAATGCCATCAACTTCGTCGAACGGCGCACGGAGGAGCAGGCGGAGGCGCCCTTCACGCTTGGTGTCGGATGGTACGGCACGCACGCCGAGTTCACGCTCTGCCGCAAGGGCCAGTGGCACTTCGGCCATTACGCCGAGGCCGGCAGCCCTGCCGACTGCGCCTACTTCGCCGTGGCTTTCCTCGACCGCTTCCGCCTCCGCCCCGCCGATGTCGGACGCGTATTCCTCTACGGCGGCCAGGCGGACCCCGCCGACTTCGCCCTCCTGCAGAACGTCTTCAAGACGAAGCCCGAGCCTTTCAATCCGATGCAGGTGGTGGACCTCGACCCCAACAGCCTCGCCGCTAACTTCGACGCCGAATCCTACGTCCCCTGCATCGGCGTCGCCCTCTGAGCGTTTCATCGCTCTAAGAACCACGCGGCGCGCGCGACGTTTGAAGGAGCAGGGGGCAAAGTGGACGCGGACGCTGAGGGCCAACCATGAAACGTGTGGTTTTGGTAAGATTCTTTTGGCTAACGGCGCTGGCTGTGTGGCTGGGACCTTCGGCAGCGTGGGCGGGTGGCGGCGTGTGCGGTTTGCCCCTCCCGAACGACCCGGACACCGATCCGCCGGCCTACTACGCCATCGATCTGGTGCCGACGCGTAACCTGCCTGGCCTGGGCCGGTCCGAGGGTACAGCGCACGTCAGCTTCGCCCCGTCGCCCTTTGGCATCGCCCTCTCGCCGGACGGGCGCTACGTCTACGATCTTGCCCTCGCGACGGAGCGGCTGCCGACGCCAAAAGCGGGCGTCTACGTCGTCTGGGTGGCCACCCCGAGCCTCGACCAGATCCGGCGCCTCGGCGTGCTCGACGCGGGGCGTCTCAAGGGCCGGGTGGACTGGAACAAGTTTCTCGTCGTCGTCACCCTGGAGCCGTCAGCGGACGCCCTGGGAGCGATTTGGCAAGGGCCGATCATCATGCGCGGCCTCTCGCGCAGCGGTCTCATGCACACGATGGCCGGTCATGGCCCCTTTCAGCAGGAGCCCTGCGCGCAGTACGGGTATTATTGATGAGGCGTGATGCGTGCGATCGCAGATTTACTGACGTGAACCTTTCCTTCGGTACGCTGCGATTTGGTTTCTGAAGGAAATGTGAGGGGGCTTCCCTTCAGCTTCTCTCTTCTCGCTCCCCTATCGTGTGCCCAACGATATAGGTGTGCGCCCCCTCTTGTGCGAGGGCAGGGTGGCCGCCCTTTTCCACAAAGCCCCCGGGGGCGACATCCGCGGCAACATTCATGCGGGGGGAAAGCGCAGCAGGCCAAGGTGACCGACCGGATGCGTGCGATCGCCGAAATTGTGCGCCCGCGCCTGTTTCAGAGCAGAGCGGCATGTTTGTCGTCGGCCCCGATAGTGCGGGCGACCGGCTGATGGAGGTCCATGTCTTCAGCCCCGGCGGCCTCTGGAGCATGGAGCGCTTTGAGGAAGTGCCCTTCTCGCACGCCGTCATCGACGCCCTCAAGCACAAGGTAGACGTACTGCGCCGCTACGGGCGCATCTTCTCCAACGTGCAGCTCGCCACGATGTAGGGTGGCTCAACGGGTTCAACCCTGCTCTCGGGATGCATATCCTCATCATGTAGGGGGCGAAGGAGACAGCGTACCTTCACCTTTTCGTAACGTATGTTTCGAGGGTTTGCGCTAAGTCCTTTATTTGGGTCTTCTACTGACAAAATAGTGCGGAGGAAAGCGCTTTTCCCCTTGCATTTTAGCTCCGATTGTAAGTAATTCAGAGGGTCCTCCCTCTACCATGTAAGCGCTATCATAATCCGCCATGATGAAAAGAGCTACGACCCTGACGGTACTGCTTTTCACCTGCATCGCCGTGGCGTACGGGCAGCCGCGCGAGATCACCGGGACCGTCACCGACGCCACGACCGGCACGCCCTTGCCGAGTGTGAACATCATCATCAAAGGGACGCTGACGGGCACCATCACCGATTTCGATGGCCTCTACAGCATCAACGCCAGCCCCGGCGATACGCTCGTCTACTCGTTCATCGGTTACCTGCCCCAGCAGGTGGGGGTGACTAGCAATACAACGATCCTGGACGTGGCGCTGGCCGAGGACGTTGCCCTGCTCGACGACATCGTCGTGGTGGGCTACGGCTCGCAGCGGCGGGCCGAGATCACCGGCTCGGTGGCCTCTGTGGACGTAGCGCAGGCGGACGTGGGGCAGGTGGCGAGCCCGCAGGAGTTGCTTCAGGGGCGGATATCCGGGGTGAATGTGATCCCCAACAGCGGCGAGCCGGGGGCCGGGACCAGCATCCAGATCCGGGGCACGTCGTCCATCAGCGCCGGCAACGAGCCGCTCTACGTGATCGACGGCATCCCCATCAACAACACCAACATGACGCCGGGCGGCGCTGACCAGGGGGGCGTGGCAGCTTCGAACACGACCGATCCGCTGGCGATGATCAACCCACAGGACATCAAGTCCATCCAGGTGTTGAAGGACGCGGCGGCCACGGCCATCTACGGCTCGGAGGGCGCCAACGGCGTCGTCCTCGTCGAAACAAAGCGGGGGCAGGCGGGCCTCGTTCAGGTGGAGTACAGCGGGC
>JAHEMB010000379.1 GCA_024643915.1 Rhodothermaceae bacterium
AAGCGAGAAGCATGCAGGCGATGCCATCAAGAGTGCAGCACGGGTGTTCGGCGCCGTGAAGTGCGGCATCGCGCGGCGCGACAAGCGTTGGGACTACGACCCACTGTACGACATTGAAAACAGCCGCGAGTTGAGCTGGGAAGAGGATTTTCCCTTTGTTCCAAAGACTGTGATCGTGATGCTGGTCCCGATGGACTATGACTGCATGGCTACTGCGCCCGCTTGGACCGCGGACGGTACGGCGGCCGACGGATATACAAAAAGTTCGGTACTGGCCAACCAGATGGCCAAGTTTCTTCATGGCCTGGGCTACCAGGCGGTGGGTGCGGGCAACGACCTCGGCTAGCAACACCGCGGCCACGGTAGGCGGCGGCCGGAGCAACACGGCCAGCGGCTTTCGTGCCACGGTGGGCGGGGGCGAAAGCAACATCGCCGCCGGCACGAGAGCCATCGTAGGCGGGGGCCGGAACAACAGGGCCCCCGCCAGCTATGCCACGGTGCCGGGGGGGCGTGATAATAAGGCCGGCGGTAACTACAGCTTCGCCGCCGGGCGCCGGGCCAAGGTCCGCGATGCCACCACCGTCGGCGGGGACGACACCGACGGCGACGAGGGCTCCTTCGTCTGGGCCGACAGCGAAGACGCCGACTTCGAATCCACCGGCCCCGATCAGTTCCTCCTCCGCGCAGCCGGGGGGGTGGGCCTCGGCACCAACAGCCCCACCAACCAACTCCACGTTACCGAGGCCATCGACGGCGCGGCCCTCGTCGGCAACCACGTCGCGCTCATCGAAAATACCGCTTTGACCACGGACAACGGCCCGGACGTGCTCGCCCTCAAGACCTCCGCCCCCAACCCCGGCAATTTGACCAAATTCATCACCTTCTTCGACGCCTCCAACACGGCCCTGGGCCACGTCGAGGGGGACGGCTCAGGCGGCGTGCACTTCACCGGCACCTCCGCCGACTTCGCCGAGATGCTGCCGCGCCTGGAGGCAGGGGAGCAGATCGCGGCGGGCGAGGTCGTGGGCGTCTACGGCGGTCGCATCACGAGGCGCACCGAAGGGGCCGAGCAACTCATGGTCGTCACCGACCGGGCGATTGTGCTGGGCAACAACCCGGGGGATGGGGCGCGAGCGGGGTACGAGGCGGTCTCGTTCGTGGGTCAGGTGCCGGTGTGGGTGCGGGGCACGGTGGAGTCGGGGGACGTGCTGGTGGCCTCGGGCCTGGAGGACGGCTTCGCGGTGGGGGTGGCGCTGGCGAGGTACGACGTGGCGCGTCACGGTACGGTGCTAGGCCGAGCGTGGGGTTCATCGTCGGGAGGGGAGCGCCGGGTGAACGCGGTGCTGGGGGTGGACGAGGCAGCGGCGCTGCGGGCGGTGGTGGCGCGGCAGCAGGCTCTCATCGACGGGCAGCAGGCCGCGATGGCGCAGCAGCAGGCCGAGATCGAAGTGCTACGGACGAACGTGGCGGAGTTGGACGGCCTCCTCGCAGAGATGGCGGCCCTCCGGGCGCTCGTCGAAGGCAAGGCAAGCGCGGAGGCAGGCAGGGGCATGACCGGCGCCTCCCGCGACTGAGCCCCGGCGAGGCCACTACACCCTCATCCTCATCCTGTACGACGAGAGGGGGCTCTACATCCTGCGCGTGCCGCCCCCTCGCTTGTAAGCCACGGTATTCATGCCGATATTGCACCGGTCGAGGACCACAGCGAAGGCGTAACCATTTCCGGCGTGGTCCACTCGGTCCATCAGGGCAGCCATAGCAGGCATGAACAGTTTTTGGAGCAACATCTTCAAGCGGGAGGAGCGGCAGCGCGAGACGCGCGCCATCCTGAAGAAAATCCCCATCTTCGAGGCGCTCGACGGGCGGGAGCTGGCCGCCATTGAGCGTATCCTCTACCTGCGCACCTACGACGCCGACGAGATCATCTTCCGCCAGGACGACCCCGGCGTGGGCATGTACATCGTCGCCAGCGGCATCGTCTCGATCATCTACGAGCCCACCGAGCGGGTGCTGGCCGAACTGCGCGAAGGAGACTTCTTCGGCGAGATCGCCCTGTTGAACGAGACGCCGCGCTCGGCCACAGCCCGTGCCCGGACAGGCTGCCGCCTGCTCGGCTTCTTTCAGCCCGACTTGCTGGGCCTGCTCGAACGCGACCCTCGGCTGGGGGTAAAGGTCCTGATGCCCCTGGCCCGCATCGCCGGGCAGCGCCTCATCCACTCCGACCGCCAGCGAGAGACGCTCCAGAACGAGGCCGAACTGTTGAAGACGAAGCTGGAAAACCTCCGCGACGCCGCTCCCCACGAACCTGAGTTTAACGATGCCGCAGAGCGTTTTACGGTGGATTAGGCTCGTCCTGCTGGGGCTGGCGGGCCTTGTTCTGGTGGCCCTGCTGATGCTGCTCGATGAGGTGGTGCAGCTCCTTGTGATCGGCGCCCTCATGGCCTACGTGCTCGATCCGCTCGTGCGCCGCCTCGAAGCCCGTGGCACGACGCGAACGACGGCGTCAGCCATTATCTTCTTCGCGCTGCTGATCCTGGTCGGTGGGTTCATCCTGGCGCTCTTGCCGGCGGTGGCGCGGCAGGTGGCCGCCATCCGCGCCACCGACGTGCAGCACATGGTAGAAGCCGTGCAGGAAGTAGAGGAGTTCCTGGAGCGGCAACTGGCCTCCCTCGGCGTGGCCGAACTGGGGATGGTGGAGAACGTGCAGGATTTTGTGGCGGAGCGGGCGCCGGCGGTGCTCGGCTACGTGCCGGGCGTGCTCTCCACCGCCCTCAACGTGCTGCTCGTGCCTGTCGTCGCTTTTTTCCTGCTGCGCGATGGGCGTAGCCTGAAGAAGGGCTTCGTCAGTCTGGTGCCCAATCGCTTCTTCGAGTTCACCCTCAATGTGCTGCACAAAGTGGACGTGCAGCTCGGCAACTATCTGCGCGGGCTGATTCTGGGCTCGGCGGTGGTGGCGGTGCTTTCCATTTTCGCTCTGTGGCTGCTCGACGTGCCCTACTACGTGCTCATCGGCGTCTTCGCCGGGTTCGCCAACCTGATTCCGTACGTGGGGCCGGTGGCGGGAGGCCTCATAGCCCTCCTCGTTTCCCTCTTCAGCACGGGCACCCTCGCCAAGGCGTTCGCCATCATCGTCGCTTTCGCCGCCATCCAGGTGGTCGATAATGCGGTCGTGCAGCCGCTCGTCCTGGCGAAAAACGTGAAGCTCCACCCGCTCCTCATTCTCTTCGCCCTCGTCATCGGCGGTCAATTTTTTGGCATCCTGGGGCTTTTCCTGGCCGTCCCTTTGACGGCGGTCGTCAAGGTGATGGGGCAGGAGACGCTCTCCAACCTGCGCCGCTATCACCTCACCTGAACGGTGGAGGGCGCACCCCGGCAGGGTAGCGCCTGAAGGTGCCTTTCTATTTGAACTTTCCTTCGGTATCGGCTACCTTTTTGGTGCTTCCGATGGATCAGCAACAAAGAGGGCTTTCTGATGAAACGCGCCATCCCGGTTCTGACACTCGTCCTGGTCGGCCTGCTCGGTCTCACACCGTCCCTACGCAACCCCGGCGTCGTCTATGAGATCGAAGTGAAGGACCACGACGCCAGCCCCCCGCGCACCGAGGAGACGATGGTGCAGGTAGAAGGGAAAAACCTCGCGATGAGCGTTGCTGCCGGCGACCGGGGCGGTAAAGGAGAGATGATCTTTCGCGGGGATCGGCGTGAGATGATCGTCGTCGATCATGATGAAAAGACCTATGTGGTGATTGACGAAGCGGCGATGGCTCACTTGGGAGGAGCCATCAGCGAGGCCGAGGCAGCAATGGCGGAGGCTATGAAAAACCTGCCGGAGAAACAGCGAAAGGAATTGGAGAAGATGATGAAGGGGGGCATGATGCCGGGCGCCCAGGCGGCCCGCCCGAAAACCGAAGTCAAGCGCACGGGAGAGCGCGAGACGAAGGCCGGATATCCCTGCGCAAAGTATGACGTTCTCCGCGACGGCCAGAAGACCCGCGAGCTTTGGGTGACGGACTGGGATAACCTCGAAGGCGGCGATGAGGCCCGGGAGGCCTTCACGGCCCTGGCGGACTTCTTCGCGGAAATGCTCGCTTCCTTGCCGCAGGACGGTCTTCTGGGGGGCGCTCTGGCGGGGGGCGACAACATGTTCGCGGAGATGAAAGAGATCGACGGCTTCCCCATCGTCTCGCGCGGCTTCGACGACGACGGCAGCCTCGAAGAGGAATCGACGCTCCGCAGCGCGACGCGGCGCACGCTCGACCCCACCGAATTTGAGCCGCCCGCCGGTTACAAACGCCAGTCGATGGGGCCGCAGTGAGGCATGCTCCCCGGCGCGCCCTCAATGCCAATACAACACGGCGGTTTCCATCAGGCGGCGCGCTGTCTGCCGGTTCCGCTGGGTGATGGCCAGGCCGCGTTCCCCCGGCAGCAAGGGAGGCTGCGTCGCATCGTGGAGGGTGGGGGTAAGTGCGCTGCCCAGAGGCTTTTCCCAGCGCACGCGCCACGCCTCGGGTAGCCAGTCGGGTAGCGGCACGCCCTGCAAGACCAGGTAGAGGAGCGCCCAGGTGCGGACGGTGGCGTCGGGGTTGTAGCCGCCGCCGAGGGTGAAGACGGCGCGGCCCCCGGCATATTTATCGGCGAGGGCGACGAGGCGGCGGAAGAGCGTTTCGTAGGCGCGTGTGGTCAGGTGCAGGTCAGCCAGCGGGTCGCGGAAGTGGGCGTCGGCGCCGCACTGGACGACGAGCACTTCCGGCAGAAACCACGCCAGGGCGTGCGGCACGACCTGCTCGAAGACCTCCAGGTAGCTCTCGTCGGACGTGTAGGGTGCGAGGGGGACGTTTAGCTTAAAGCCCTTCCCGCCTCCCGCC
>JAHEMB010000380.1 GCA_024643915.1 Rhodothermaceae bacterium
GCCGTACTGCTCGCCCTGGGGGGCAGTACGCCCCTTTCTGCGCAGCCGTACCGTCCGTCCTGCCGGCGCCGACAGCCCTTTCCCAGTACCTCCACGATAGCTGGAGCGTAGACGAAGGGCTGCCGCAGAACACAGTCGTGGCGATGGCGCAGACGGCGGACGGCTACCTCTGGATCGGCACGCAGGAAGGGCTGGCGCGTTTCGACGGCCAGCACTTCACGCGCTTTGACCAGGCCGGGTCGGAGGTGCTGAGCGAGGGGGCACCGATCAAGGTGCTGTTGCCGATCCCAGACGGCACGCTGTGGATCGGCACGCGCACAGATGGTCTGCTGAAGTTGGCGGGGAGCCGGGTACAGCGCTTCGGCGCAGCGCAGGGGTTGACCGGCCAACAGATCGCCGCCCTCCTGCACGACGCCGCCGGCACC
Organism: Rhodothermaceae bacterium; assembly: GCA_024643915.1. GTDB lineage: Bacteria > Bacteroidota > Rhodothermia > Rhodothermales > JAHEMB01 > JAHEMB01. Next base: position 426 of record JAHEMB010000380.1, read on the forward strand.
CTCTGGGTGGGGACCTACGACCAGGGTCTTTTCTATGGGACCGACGCAGGCTTTAAACCTTACACGGCGGTGCCCGCGCTGGCGCAGCGGCAAATCACGGCGCTCGTCCAGGACCGCCACGGCGCGCTCTGGGTAGGCACCGACGAAGGGCTTTTCCACCTGCACAACGACGAGACGACACGGTATACGACGGCCGAAGGGCTCGCCGACAACTTCATTCGGCAACTCTACGAGGATCGAGACGACCGCCTCTGGGTCAGCACCCAGGCCGGCCTTCACCTGATCGAAGGAGGACGCATGCAACCGCGTGCGGCTCTGGGTGCCCTCGCCGACCTCGTCGTCTTTGCCTTTCAGGAGGACACCGGCGGAGATCTCTGGCTCGGGACGGACAGCGAGGGCCTGGTGCGGGTCCAGAACGGGAAGACCGACTTCTTCGGCGCCAAGGACGGGCTCGCCCACAGCCGGATTCGGGCGTTGCTCGAAGACCGGGAAGGCAGTCTGTGGATCGGCACGGAAGGCGGGGGGCTGAGCCGCCTGCGGCAGGGCAAGGTCATCTCCGTAACCGAAGAAGAGCACCTGCCCACCAACATGGTGCTGACCGTGTATGAGGACCGGCAGGGTGCACTCTGGGCCGGGACCGAAGGCGGCGGCCTGGTGCGCTACGCGCAGGGCGACGTCACGACCTTCACCACCCGGTCGGGGCTGCGCAGCGACGTCGTCCTTAGCGTCCAGGAGGATGCCGAAGGGGGCCTCTGGGTGGGCACCTACGGCGGCGGGGTGAGCCGACTCGCCGACGGACGCTTTCAGCACTTCAACGCCGCGAACGGCTTTCTCAGCGATGCCGTCTTTGTTCTGCATCGAGGCTTGAGCAGCGCCCTCTGGATGGGCACGAGCGCCGGGCTCGCGCGCTACGAGGACGGCACCTTTACTTATTTCACGACCGAAGACGGCCTCTCCAGCAACTCGATCACCGCCCTGTACGAAGGCCGCGATGGGGGCCTCTGGATAGGCACCTACGAGGGCGGCCTGAACCGACTGAAGGACGGCGCCTTCGCCCATTACGACCAGGCCGCCGGCCTCCCCTTCGATCTCGTCTCGGCCCTGCACGAGGATGAGACCGGGACGCTCTGGATCGGCACCTATGGCAGCGGCCTGAGCCGCTTCAAGGACGGCGCCTTCTTCAATTACAGCGTGCGCGACGGCCTGCTCAGCAACACCATTTTGCAGATCCTCGAGGACGAGGCGGGCGCCCTGTGGTTCAGCACCAACAAGGGAATCTTCAAAGCCAGCCGCCAGGCGCTCAACGCCTACGCCGAGGGCCGCGCCGCCACCCTGGTCGTGGAATCCTTCGGCAAAGAGGATGGGCTCCACAGCATCGAAATGAACGGGGGCGTGCAGCCGGCCGGCTGGAAAGGCCGCGACGGCACCCTCTGGTTCCCCTCCATCGCTGGCCTCGTCGGGCTTCACCCCGAAAACCTCACCCGCAATACGGTGCCCCCTCCGATCAGCATCGAGGCCGTGATCATCGACAGCGAGCCGGTCCGGGCCGGGCGCGTGGTAGCGGCGCCGGGGAAGAAGAAGGTCGAGTTTCAGTACGCCGCCCTCACCTTCATCGCGCCCGAGAAGGTCGTGTACCGCACCAGACTGGAGGGCTATGACGAAGGCTGGGTGGAGGCGGGCGCGAGCCGGTCGGCCACCTTCACCAACCTGCCGCCGGGGCACTACACGTTTCACGTGATGGCCCGCAACAGCGACGGGGTGTGGAGCGAGCAAGCCGCCACCGTCTCCCTCTACCTGAAGCCGTTTTTCTACGAGACGTGGTGGTTCCTAGCGCTGTGCGTGTTTGGTCTCGTCCTGCTCACCTTCGGCCTATTCCGCCTGCGCGTGCAGCAGCTCAAGGCCCGCCAGCGCGAACTAGCCCGCACGGTGGAGGAACGCACGCTCGACCTGCGTAAGGCCAAGGAGTTTATCGAGGAACAGGCCGACAAGCTCCGCGAACTCGACCGCATCAAGACCCGCTTCTTCAACAACCTCTCGCACGAGTTCCGCACCCCCCTTACCCTCACCATCGGCCCGCTCGAAAGCGCCCTTGGCGGTGCCTACGGCTCAATTAACGGCACGCTCCGTCCCCAGCTCGAAATCATGCTGCGCAACGCGCGCCGCCTGCTCCGCCTCATCAATCAGCTCCTCGACCTGGCCAAGATTGAATCCGGCGGCTTCCAGCTCCGCGCACGCCCCCGCAATCTTGTCCCCCTCCTCGAAGGGGTGGTGCTCTCCTTCGCCGCCTTCGCCGAGGAGCGACGCCTCGGCCTCGCCTTCCACCCCGAAAGCGACGAGGTAACGCTCTTCTACGACCCCAATCACCTCGAAAAAATCTTCTTCAACCTCCTCTCGAACGCCGTCAAGTTCACCCCCGAAGGCGGACGCATCGACGTGACGCTTGCTACGCGCACGGCTGAGGAAAACGGCGAGACCGTGCAGCAGGCCGAGGTGCTCGTGACCGACACCGGCTGCGGCATCCCCGAAGCCGACCTGCCCTACATCTTCGACCGCTTCCGGCAGGTGGACGGTACCGTCTCGCAGGTGCAGGAAGGCACCGGCATCGGTCTCTCGCTCGCCAAAGAGCTGGTGGAGTTGCATGGCGGCAGCATCGCGGTGGAGAGCGCGCCGGGGGCCGGCACCACCTTCATCGTAACCCTCCGCTGTGGCAGCGACCACCTCGCCCCCGAGCAGATCCTTGGAGAGGACGAGACAGTTGGAGACGTGCACGACGAGATGCCAGACGAGGCGCCGATGCTCCTCGACGGCGCCCTCGTCGAGATGGTCGTGGTCGATCCTGACGCCCTCGATGGCGCCGTCCGTGAGGCGGAAACCCGCGCGCCTGAAGACGCCCCGACGATCCTCGTCGTCGACGATAACCGCGACATCCGCGAGTACGTCCGCTCGACCCTCTATTCGCGCTACCACGTCGTCGAAGCCACTGACGGCGAGGACGGCCTAGCGAAGGCCCGCCAGCACCGCCTGGACCTCGTCCTCTCGGACGTGATGATGCCGAAGATGGACGGCTACGCCTTCTGCCGCGCCCTGCGCGAGGATCCTGAACTGAGCCACCTCCCGCTGATCTTGCTCACGGCCAAGGCCTCGGTCGAGATGAAGGTGGAGGGGCTGGAGACGGGCGCCGATGACTACATGGCCAAGCCCTTCAACGCCCGCGAGCTGCACGCCCGCATCCACAACCTGCTCCAACTGCGCGAGCAGGAGAAGCAACTCAAAACGCTCAACGGCGAGCTGACCGATTTCAACGCGCACCTCGAAGAGAAAGTGCAGCAGCAGCTCGACCTGATCCTGACCGAGCGGCGAGCCTACGAAGAGAAACTCATCGCAGCCAAAGAGCGGGCCGAGGAGTCGGCGCGGTTGAAGGCTTCGATCCTGACGAACATGAGCCATGAGATCCGCACGCCCATCTCAGCCATCCTGGGCTCGGCGCAGATCCTGGCCGGCGAACTCTCGGAGGAGCACCGGGAGTTCGTCGAGTACATCGAGCACAACGGCAAACGCCTTTTGGAGACGATTTCGAGCATCCTGGAGCTGTCGCGGATGGAGTCGGAGTCGTCACGGCTTAATTTGCAGGCGGTAGATGTGGCCGAGGCCGTGCGCGACGTGACAGCGATCCTGGCGCCGATGGCGCAGAAGAAGTCGCTTTCGCTACGGACGAAAGTGCCGACGCAGCCGGTCGTGGCCGAACTGGACGCCGAAGCGCTCAATCGCATCTTGCACAACCTGGTGGGCAACGCGCTCAAGTTCACCAATGCGGGCGAAGTGGGCGTGGAGGTGGCAGCGACAGCCACGGCCGTAACCCTGCGCGTGCGCGACACCGGCGTCGGCATCTCGAAGGAATTTCTGCCGGAATTATTCGAGGCGTTCAAGCAGGAATCGAGGGGACTAGACCGGAGCCACGAGGGCAGCGGCCTGGGGCTGGCCCTGACGAAGCGCCTGGTGGAGGCCCTTGAAGGAACCATTGAGGTGGAGAGCAAGAAGGGAGTTGGCACGACGTTCACCGTGCAGTTCCCCCGCCAACAGATCCCCGCGCCGGCCGACCTGCCCGTCGGCGTACGCGCCTCGGCCTGAGGACCCGGCAGGATGGACGTGTGAACGAGGGAAAAGGCAAAAACTGCGTTCATACGTCCACACTCCCATACGTCCACACTCCAATCCGGCTTCGGATGATCGGGGCAAACCACAACGCTTCAACCGGATTTGGTATGACCCCCGAAGCATACCTGGCGCAGGACCGCGTGCACGTCGAGCATTGCTCCCGGCAGCCGGATGGCCGCTGGCTCCTCAGCGAGACGAACCGCCCGGAAGATGTGCTTTCGCTCCCGTCCATCGACTCCACCCTCGCCTTGGCGGAGGTGTACCTGAAGGT
>JAHEMB010000381.1 GCA_024643915.1 Rhodothermaceae bacterium
GCCCTCCCGCAGGCCGGCGAGGTGAGCATCGCCGTCTTCGACGTGCTGGGCCGCCGGGTGGCCTTGCTGGAGCAGGGCATGCAATCCGCCGGGCGCCAGGACGTGCGTTTTGACGGCGTGGGGCTGGCTTCGGGACTCTACCTCTACCGCGTCTTTGTCACGCCGGTGGGCGGGGCACAGGTGAGTGCCGAGGGGTATCTGACGCTGCTCAAGTAGGCTGGTAGGCGTGCGGGAGCGGGGGAGGCGATGCTGCCCATCCCCCCGCTCCCGCTACACTTTCGCTCCTCACTTCTAGGAGTCTGTATGTGAAGTTAGGAGGGAGGCGAAAACGTGCGAGAAGGGGGCGAGGAAGGTGCGCGAAGCAGGCGATGCCGGGGCATCGTCGATGCAGCGCAACGCCGAGCGCATCCTTCGCAGCCGCTTGAAGCGCCTCACTAATCTTTAAATTCAGACTCAAACCGCAGAGCGAGAAGCTATGGTAGGCAGGATGCGCATCTTGAGCGGCGGCCTGCTGGCGGTCCTGTGGCTGCTGGTTGTGCCGGGGTCTCTCGCCCAGACAGGGAAACTGGCGGGCCGTGTGGTCGATGAAGCCGGTGAGGGGCTGGTCGGGGCCACCGTCTTTATCCAGGGCACCCAACTCGGGGCGGCCACCGACGTGAGCGGCGACTACGCCATTATCCGCGTGCCACCGGGCACTTACAGCGTGCGCTACTCAATCATCGGCTTTCAGACCAAGATCGTCGAGGATGTGCTGGTCACGTCAAACAACACGGCGACGATTAACATCACGCTCAACGAGGAAGTGTTTGAGGGTGAGGAGGTGATCGTCACCGCCGAAAGGCCACTGGTCGATGTGTCCCTGACGAGTTCCATGCAGACGCTCTCCAAAGATGATATTGCGGTGTTGCCTGTGCAGGAACTCAACGACATCGTGAACCTCCAGGCGGGCGTAGTGGACGGGCATTTTCGGGGCGGGCGCATCGGCGAGGTGCAGTACCAGGTCAACGGCGTCAGTGTCAATGACCCTTATAACAACGAATCCACCTTGCAGCTCGACCGCTCCGTGCTGCAAGAGGTGCAGGTCATCAGCGGCACGTTTGATGCCGAGTACGGGCAGGCCCTTTCGGGTGTCGTCAACGCCGTGCTACGCACCGGGGACGATGACGAGTATGCTTTTACTTTTGAATCTTACATCGGCGAGTACGTCAGCCCCGGCAACGACTCGACGTTCGTCCAAGGGTTCTTCAACGGCCGCAGCCTCGCCGGCAACGCGCCACTCTTCCCCGAGATCGACCGCATCGACCCTCTCACCATCCAGAACTACCAGGCCAGCCTCAGCGGGCCGGTGCCCATCGTTCCCAACACCACGTTCCTCGTCAACGGGCAGCGCTTCCAGGACCAGGGCTACCTGCTAGGCCGCCGCCTCTTCCTGCCGACGGACTCGGTCGATATCAACGGCAACTTCTACTTTCCGACCGGCGACGGCGCGTACGTCCCTCTCGAAGACGAGACCCGCTGGAGTTTTCTCGGCAAGCTCACCAACCGCTCCATCCCGAACGTTCAGTTGAGCTACCAGGCGGTCGGCGGCTTCAAGCGGTTCAAGGGCGAGGCCGGGCGGGGCGGCGCCGAGCCCAACTACGCCTACCGCTACAATCCGGACGGCATCAAGGAGAAAGAGGAGTTCTCCCTCGTGCACGGCATCGACTTCTCTCACACGCTTTCCAATAATGTCTTCTACGAGCTGGCCCTCCGGCAGAATTACTTCGATTTCAAGGACTACCGTTTTGAGAGTCTGGGATCATTGCCGGTTGGCGGTACCCTCATTCCTCTCCCCGGTGATTCGCCGTATGCCGGGCCGCGCGCGCCGATCTCGGAGGACCTGTTCATCTATCAACTGCCCGACGGCGAACTCATCATCGACCGCGGGGTGGTGCTGCGCGGGGTGAACACGGGCCGGTTCGCCCGGACCACGGACACGTATGTGGTGAAAGGCGCAGTGACGGCCCAGGCCGGCAAGGTGCACCTGCTAAAGGCCGGCGGCGAGATGCAGTTCTCCGACCTCACCTTCGGCGTGCCGGGCGGGCGGCTCGAAACCGTAGACGGGCGCCTCGCCATTCAGCGCGACACCCTCACCGCCGTCACCAGCAACTACAACCCCCGCCAGGGGGCCCTCTTCGCCCAGGACCGCATCGAGTGGGGCGATCTGCGGGTGCGCGCCGGGCTACGTCTCGAATACTTCGACGCCAACGCGACCATCCCGAGCGACCTCGCCAACCCGGCCAACTCCATTGAAGGCGCGCCCGCCTCGCCGCCCAAAGCGACCACGGCCAAGCTCGCGCTCGCCCCGCGTCTGGGCGTCTCGTTCCCCATTTTAGAGCGCTCCAGCCTGTTTTTCTCCTACGGCCACTTCTACCAGATGCCCGCCCTCGGCACCATCTTCAGCAACGCCGATTATTCCGTGCTGGAAGACCTCCAGGCGGCGGCGGTGGAGTACGGCGTGCTCGGCAATCCGGACCTGGAGCCTGAGTTCACGGCCCAGTACGAGTTCGGCTTCAAGAGCGAGATCACGGAATTCCTTGGCCTCGACGTGAGCCTCTTCTACAAAGACATCCGCGACCTGCTGGGCGTCCAGTTCATACAGACCTACACCGCCGCGCAGTACGCCCGCTTCACCAACGTCGATTACGGCGGGGTGCGCGGTTTCACCATCGCCCTCGACCAGCGCGGGCTGGGGCCTGTCAACGTCTCGCTCGATTACACGTACCAGAGCGCCGTAGGCAACGCCAGCGACCCGCGTGAGACGGCCAACCGCGCGCAGGCTTTCGGCGGCGACCCCGAGCAGGTGGCCCTGCCGCGCCAGGTGCCGTTCAACTGGGACCAGCGCCACACACTCAACGTGATCGGGGTGCTGGCCAAACCGGGCAACTTCTCGCTGACCAGCATCATCCGCTTCGCCAGCGGACAGCCCTACACGCCCATCATCAGCGGTTCCACCACGGCCCAGCTCGAAGACAATTCGGGGCGCAAGGACTCGTTCGTGTTGGTGGACTTGCGCGCGGAGAAATACTTCACCCTCGGCGGCATGCAGTTGACGGCCTTCGCGCGCGTGTTCAACCTCTTCGACGAACACTTCGCCAACGGCTTCGTCTTCGCCGATACAGGTAGCCCGTTCTACTCGCCGACGAACGAACTCTCGACATTTTTCCCCAACCCCGGGCGGCTCAACCCACCGCGCCGCATCGAGGCGGGGATCTCTTTCCGGGGGGCCATCTCCACCCGCTAGCCGCTGCACGATCTCACTGTCCGTCACTTGCACTCGTATGAAGCGCACGATTTGGATTCTCGCTGCTTTGATCGTCGGCGCACCGCTGCTTGGCTCCGGGGCGGCGGCCCAGCAACTCGAGCCCGTGGTGCCGCCCGAGTGGCGCAGCAGTATCGACGCCGAGCGGGAGGGCACGCATGACGCCAACCGCATGCGGTCCCTTTTCTACAACTTCGGCATGGTCGGCGACTTCCAGACCAACCCAGACCTGACCGTTTTTCACTCGGTCGAGGTGCCCAAAGGGATCGGGCTGAATTACTCCGACGGCATCACGCCTTTCGTGCTTGCGCGCGTGCGAGACGAGAACGGCATCCTACAGCACATCATGCTCACCGGCTACCGCGAGCGGCAAGCCCGTAGCCCTCGTACGGGCCGCGTGATGCGCTTCGAGCCGCGCCCAGGCTTCTTCGAGAAGGATCCGGCCATCAACCGGGGGCGCACGATAGCCGTCTCGAACGACCCGCGGACGTGGCCCGGCGCGGTGGATGCGAGCGGCCGCTTCGTTCCCGGCCAGGACCCGGCGAATTGCTGGTACGACAAGCGCGACGACCCCGACGACCCCGGCTGGTGCGGCTCGTGGAACGGCTTCTTCGGCAAACGTCCCAACGCCGATCAGGAGTCGTTCTTTGTGATGGATGACAATTTCTACGATGCCTGGCAATTCTTCCCCGACAGCCGCGACCGGACGCGGCGCGGCCTGGGGTTGCGCGTGGAGGTGCGCGGGTTCCAGTGGGCCAACCCGCAGGCGCAGGACGTCATCTTCTGGCACTATGACATCGTCAACGAGGGCACGACGACCTACGAAGACATCATCTTCGGCATCTACATGGACTCGGGCGTCGGCGGCTCGCAGATCTCGTGCGACAACATCGCGGAGTCTGACGACGACAACGCCTTTTACAACACCGCCTTCGGCCTCGACCTCGTCTATACCTGGGACCGGAACGGCCACGGCGTGAGCCTGCGCTCCCGGTGCGAGCCGACGGGCTACCTGGGCTACGCTTACCTGGAAACGCCCGGCAATGCCACGCCCGGCAGCGGCGACGATGATGAGGACGGCATCACCGATGAGCAGCGAGACGGCGGGCCGGGCGAGCGGATCGAAGGGCAGGACGCCATCCGGGCAGCGGTCCGCGCGCGTTACGACATGGCGCTTTTCGAAGAGGCGTACGGCCCCCTCATCGAGCGCCCCGCCTACATCGCGGGTGTCTGGTGGACGGGCGACGAAGACCTTGACTGGACCGCCGAAACCAGCGACACCGGCGCCGACGGCATCTTCTCCAATCCCGACGACGAGGACGACCAACCCGACACGGGCGAGCGCGACGGCATGCCCACCGCCGGGGAGCCCAACTTCGACCAGACGGACATCACGGAGTCCGACCAGATCGGCCTGACGGGTTTCAAGATGAACCGCATCCGGGGCGCCGGCCCGACGGACAACATCGTCTTTTTTGCCGGTGACCAGGAGAACTGGCCGGTGCGTCTGTACAATCAGTTCAGTTCGGCCAACCCCGCCGAGCGGTT
>JAHEMB010000382.1 GCA_024643915.1 Rhodothermaceae bacterium
GTGGACCGCGACCAGGCCGCCGGGCCGATCATCGACACGATCCGCAAGGCCGGCGGCGATCTGCTTCAGCATGTCGCCCTTTTTGACCTCTACGAAGGCGAGCGGATCGAGGAAGGCAAGAAGAGTCTCGCCTTCGCCCTGCGCTTCGGCGCGGACCGCACGCTGCAAGACGAAGAGGTGGACACCCGCATCAACGCCATCGTCGCGCAACTTCAATCCACCCACGGCGCCGAACTTCGGCAGTAGAGTGTTATATTGTTTCGGGTTTCGCGTTTCGGGTTCAAGAAATACAACGCGAAACTTGGAACTCGCAACCCGAAACTCCGGAGGCATGGCAAAGAACCGTTCGGGCCGCAAGAAGGGCAACCAGGCAGCGCAGCAACCTAAATCGGAAGGCAGTAGCGTGCAGCAAAACGGCGGTGAGAGCAAAAAGAAAGAGGCCCTGCAAGGCCCCGTCCATCTGAAAAGCCTCAAGTCGCTCGAACGGCTCCGGGAGAAAGTGGAGACGGCGGCGCGCGAGCTGGGCCGCCTGCGCGAAGAGAACGCGGCCCTCGCCGAGCGCCTCCGCGCATTGGAGGCTCGCACCCCCACCGTCCCCGACGGCGCCGTCGTCCTCACCCTCGACGAAGAGCCGGAGGCCGTGCGCCGCAAGGTCGAAGGCTTCATTGAAGCCCTCGACAAATACCTCGAAACGGAAGAAGGATAGCGCCTTTCATCCGGGCGCCGCGTTATCTACCGGCTCCGTTGTGACCACCGATTCCTGCTTTACGACGCTCAGGCATGGCAAAGGCAAATACCATCAAGGTACACATCTTCGGCCGGGAGTACGCCCTGCGGGTGCGGGAAGAGAGCGAAGCCGTTACCCGCGAACTGGCCACTTTCATTGACCGCCGGATGACAGGCTTCAAGCAGGCCCACCCGGAGCAATCCGAGTTGACGGCGGCCATCATCACGGCCCTCGCCATCGCCGAGGACCTGTACGCCCTCCGCCACGAACGTCGTCAGGCCGACGTAAACATCGCCGAACTGGACGACGCCCTGACCGCGATGAGCGACCGGCTGGCGGAAGCACTGTGACGCCCTCGGCTTCCGCCCGCGCCTGGTTCACTGCGGCGTGATCGTGACGCGGAGGACCTGGGCCGTCGGCGGGTACGTGAAGCCATCGCTCGTTCCGCCGTCGCCAATGCGCACAACGGTGCCGTTCTCCGCCGCGCCCGTGTTGGCCGCTGCCTGACGGATCACCTGGTTCGGCCCCACGCCGGGCTCCTCGTCCACCTCCGTGCCCGCATCGTAAAGCGCCACCTGGGCTGTCACGTCGCCGCCTACAGGCATCCCCCCGGCGTCGAAGAGGGGCAGGCCGTCGGCGGGTAGGGCATAAAACAGGTCGTTCGATTGGACGAACATGGTGGCGAAGGAGAGGCGGTCGCCGGGTGAGGCGTCGAAGCTGAACGTAAAGCGCCCGCCGGGGCCGATGGGAGGCGGCCCGAAGACGCCCGAGGCGCGGACGCCGCCTTCGGCCGCCAAGGCGGCGGCCAGCACGTCCGTCGCGCCATCTTCGGCGATGTCTTCGAGGCCGGCGCTGGCGGCCTGCCCGACGGCAAAAAGGCCTAGGCTGTTGTCATGCACGGCGAAGACGCCGGGCGAAAGCGGCACCGTCACCCCCGTCATCGCGGCCAGTTCATCTGCCAGCACGCCCGGCAGGTCCAGCCCCATAAAGACGCCGCCCGGAAAGCCGTCCTCGGCAATCAGTTCGATTCCGGCGCTGGCCGGTTGCCCCGTCTCATAGAGCATGAAGCCCTCCGTGTGGACCGCCCACACCGGCGGGGAAAGTGGCACCGGCTTCCCCCCTTCCGACGTTTGCAGCGTGGTGGCCGTGGAGACGCATTCCACGCGCACGGTGAAACGGGTGGTGCCGTCGTGCATCAGGGTCACGCGGATCACGTCCGACTTGCTCGGGTAGGAGAAGCCCGCCCCGTCCTGCCCGCCGTCCGCGATCAGCATCACAACGCCGTTCTCGGCCGGCCCGACATTCATGTCGGTGGCCTCCTGGGCAGGTTTCTGCGTATTGCCGACGCCCGGCTCCTGGTTTACCTCGGTGCCGGCGTCATAGAGGTGGAGTTGGGCGGTCACGTCGCCCGTGACGGCCTGTCCGTCGGCGCCGTAGAGCGCGAGGCCTTCGGGCGCGAAGGCGTAGAAAAGGTCATTCGACTGGACGAACATCGTGGCGAAGTTGAGCCGCATGCCCGAGCCGGGGAGGGTGTTGGCGGGCGCGGTGAAGCTGAACTCGACGAAAGCCCCTGGCTCGATGGCGGGGCCGAGTGGCCCCTCGGGGTGCGCCACGACGCCGCTCTTCAGCAGGGGAAAGGCCGCCCCGACATTCTCTATTACCACGTCGAAACGGGTCGCCGGCTCGTCGATGGTGTTAGCATCGCTGTCGCAGCCGGGGGTGAACAGGAGGGAGAGCAGCAACACGCAGAGCGCGCCTTTCGAGAAGAGTTGCATGGGAACGTCCGGTTGGTTTCCGTGAACGGGCCGCGCAGATCACGCAGCGCCGGACACACGATACCGGCGCCCCGGCGGGGTTGTATCACGAAAGCATAACGTCACGGAAGGCTCACACAGCTCACAAAAGTATCACGCATGCAGTTTATCTTTTCGTGATGAAACGCTGCGCAACACGCCGTATGTTGGCCCAGGTAGCCCGAAGGTGTGAACGCATTGATGTTCACCCGCCATAGTCTTCCCCGCGAAGGCGGGGATTCAGAAGACGCACTTGCCTTCTTTGCGTCAATGCTTTGGCGCTGAGGAGTGGTAAAAGTCTGCCCTCGTGCTCGCCCTAACCTTCTCGCCAAGCTGTATCGTAGTGCCTCTCCTTCCTGGATCCCCGCCTTCGCGGGGAAGGCAAGAAAAACTCCGCAGCGTATCCGTAACAGCATCCATGATCCGAGCCATGCACGCCTTCCTTCTGCTAGCGACCCTTTGCTTCCTCCCGCTCCTCGCCGGTTGCGACAGCGACGCAATGATGGAAGAGGAGGAGGAACCGATGCCCGAATCGGCCACGTACATGGTGACCTTTGAGAGCACCTGGAGCGCCGCCACGCACCCGCAGGATTTCCCATCCAACCCGCACTTCTCCGGCCTCATCGGCAGTACGCACACGGCGGGCGTGGATTTCTGGGAAGCCGGCCAGCCGGCCAGTGACGGCATTGAAAGCATGGCGGAGACGGGCAGCAAGGAGCCGCTGCGCACCGAGGTCAACCAGGCCATCGCGCAGGGGAACGCCGGCATGGTCCTCTCGGGCGATGGCATCAACCCCTCCCCCGATACCGTCAGCCTCTCTTTCCTCATCACCCGCGACTTCCCCCTCGTCACCCTTGTCTCGATGATCGCGCCCAGCCCAGACTGGTTCGTCGGCGTCGATGGCCTGTCCCTGATCGAGAACAACGCCTGGGTAGAAACCAAGACGGTGGAACTGCACGTCTACGACGCCGGCACCGATAGCGGGGCGAACTACACCGCCCCCGATGCCGACACCAACCCGCCGGGCGTGGTGACGATGCTCCGCGACGGTGCTTTCCTGGTGAACGGCGACGTGCCGCCGGTGGGCACCTTCACTTTCGTTCGTCAGTAGGCCCCTCAGCTTCTCTCGCCGTTCCGTGCCCACATGGCTTCGCAACACCACGTTTTGCTCGTCGAGGACGATCCGCAGATCGGGCGGCTTGTTTCTACCCACCTCGACGAACTCGGATGCGTGGTGGCCTGGGCCCGCGACGGCGCCGAGGGGCTGCGCCGCTTCCGCGCCCAGTCCTTCGACCTGCTCGTGCTCGACCTGATGCTGCCCACGCTCGACGGCTTGGAGATCTGCCGCCGCATCCGCGCCGAGAACCCGTTCGTCCCCATCCTGATGCTCACGGCGAAAGCGGAAAAGCGCGACGTGGTGCGGGGCCTGGAGATCGGCGCGGACGATTACCTGACCAAGCCCTTTAGCACCGCCGAACTCCTCGCCCGCATCAAGGCTCTCTTCCGCCGCATCGACGTGGACCGGCCACGCGAGCACGCCGACGTCGAGGAGCAAGCCTTACACCGGGGCGCCCTCTGCATCGACCCCGACGAGCACCGCGTGACGCTTCACGGTCGGCGCGTGGACCTGACGGCGAAAGAGTACGACCTGCTGCTGCTCTTCGCCCGCCACCCGGGCCGCGCCTTCAGCCGCCGCGAATTGCTGAACCGGATCTGGGGCGCCGAGTTCGAGGGGTTCGATCACACCGTCAACACCCACATCAACCGCCTGCGCAACAAGATCGAGCCGGCGGCCGAGGCGCCCACCTTCATCCAGACCGTCTGGGGCGTCGGCTATCGGTTCGCCGAGTTGGAGGAGTTGTACGAATGAATCGACGAGACGATGATAACTTTGAGGCCAGCTTCTCTTCGATTCCTCGGTTCTTCGATTCCCAGTTCTCCCTCTCACCCACTCCTCCACCCTCCTACTCCTTCCATCAACGAAGCTACAGGACCTGGGATGAGATCTCCTCTGCGCAGCCTCTACGGGCGCATCTCGGCGCTCTACCTGGTCCTGGCCCTCGCGCTGTGCCTGCTGTGCGCGGGCATCATCCTGCGCTATTTCACCCTCTTCGCCGACGAGCTGGACCAGAAGCTCAACCGGGACCTGGCCTCCAATCTGGCCGCCGAGCTGGCGCCCTCGCTGGGCGCTGCCCCGGACGAGCCGGCGCTGCGGCTAACCCTGGCGCAGATCGTCACGCACAACCCCGCCCTCGAACTTTACGTGCTCGACGCCGAGGGCCGGGTCCTTACTTCTTCCATCGACCCGGCGAAGGT
>JAHEMB010000383.1 GCA_024643915.1 Rhodothermaceae bacterium
GCGACTACACCACGCGCGTCGCCCGCCCCGGCGAGGCCCTCCTAGATACCGGCTTCTACGCCCCGTCCCTCGACGAGGAGCGCCGCATCCCCGACCTGTACGTCGACCAGCTCATCGCCCTCACCGACGTGACGGCGGAGATCGATGCGGCGACAGTGGGGGCACAGACTGACGCCGAGCGTGCGGCTGCACGGCAGGAGGCCATCGCCAGCATCACACAGCGCCTCACCGCCCAGGCCGGTGGCGAAGCGGAAGGCTTCCTGACGCAGGTTGTCGCGCTCTACAACGGCGGCAAGTATTCCGCCTACACCTTCCGCCGCTACGACGACGTGCGCCTCGTTCAACTTCCCGAGGTCCAGCTTGGCGCTTTCGGCGGGGACGCCGACAACTTCACCTACCCGCGCTTCTCACTTGACGCTGCCTTCCTCCGCGTCTATGACGACGGCGGGCCGCTCCGCACCGAGAACGCCTTTGCGTGGGCCAAGACAGGTGTTGAAGCGGGCGACCCGGTCTTTGTCGTCGGCAACCCCGGCTCCACCTTCCGCCTCGAAACAGTTGCCCAACTCGAATACCGTCGCGACGTGCGCGAGCCCCGCGTCCTCGCTTTCTTCTCGGACCGCATTGCCCGCCTGGAAGCCGCGCTCAAAATGACGCAGGAGGCCGCGGCTGCTGAGGCGTTGCGCAACACGATTTCGACGCTCAAGAACGCGCAGAAGCTCTACCGAGGCCGCGTCAAAGCCCTCGATGACCCTGTCATCCTCGCCCGCAAAGGCGACGCCGAGCGGCAGTTCCGCGAAGCTGTGGAGGCCGACGAGACGCTGCGGGCCGCCTACGCCGACCTGTTCGACCGGATGACCGAGATCGAGCAGCAAAAGGGCGAACTTGCCACCGATTTCCGCGCCTTTGCCTACCTCCAGCCGAACTTCCCCTACGGCTCGGGAACGCTGCAGCGCGCCCTTCTCCTGGCGCCCTACGCGGGCGAGGTCGGCACCAACGGGGGGCTTCCGGAGCAGGTGAAAGGGCAGGTGCTGGCGCAGCCCTTCCAGCCCGCCGCCGTGGACCAGGCCTACCTTGAAGCCCGCCTCACCGACTTGCAGACGTATCTGGGTGAGGAAAGCCCCCTCGTCCGCGCGGTGTTGCAGGGGCAATCGCCGGAGGCCGCCGCCAATAACGTCCTCCAATCCTCCATCCTTGCCGACTCGGCGCGGACGGCGCAGGCCCTCGCGGGCGGCGCCCTCGCTGCGGACGACCCGGCGCTGCGGATCGCCCTCGCCCTCCGGCCCCAACTCGGCGCGTTCCAGAGCGCTTTTGCCGGCCTTACGGCACAGGAGAACGAACTGGCCGCCCGCCTTGGCCGTGCGCGCTTCGACGTGTACGGCACCGCCGTCCCGCCCGATGCCACCTTCTCCCTCCGCCTGGCCGACGGCGTGGTGAAGGGCTATGCCTACAACGGCACCGAAGCGCCGCCCTATACCAACTTCTTCGGCCTCTACGACCATTACTATTCCTACGGCAAAGGCACCGAATGGGACCTGCCCGCCGCCTGGGTGCCGCCCCCCGCCGACTTCGACCTGGCCACCCCCCTCAACTTCGTCTCGACCAACGACATCATTGGCGGCAACTCCGGCTCGCCCATCCTGAACAAGGACCTGGAGGTCGTCGGCGTCGCCTTCGATGGCAATATCGAGAGTCTGGTGGGCAGCTACCTCTATCTCGAAGACCCCGTCCGCACCGTCTCAGTTGACGGGCGTGGCATCCTCGAAGCGCTCGACGTGATTTATGACGCCGACCGGCTCGTCCTCGAACTGACCGAGCGGCAGCTCGTCTCGACCGAAGCCGAGGCCGACGCGGCGATGTCCGGCACAAGGTGAGTGCGAAATGGCGAAGCCATTCGCGAAGGAAATGCGGAGTGCGGCGTGTTTTTCCTCCGACACGCTGACTCCCCGGTTCTCCGGCTCTCAAAAGAAGCGAGAAACCAAACGATAGAACATGCGACGCAATTCCCTCTCAAACTTCCCCGCCTTCCTCACCCTCATCGTTTTCCTCCTGGCCGGGTGTGGGACCACCACGCAGACGGTGGAGGTGACCGACCGGCCCACGCCGCCCCCGCCGACGGTTGAGGCGCCGATCACCGAGGCGCCGATGCCCGCGTCTTCTGCCTTGGATACGGTGCGCGCGGGGCGCTTCGACACGGGGAAGATGTGGACGTTCGATAACCCGCCCCTCGACTACCTGGCCGAGACCTATCGCTTCCGCCCCGACGCGGCGTGGTTCGACAAGGCGCGGCTGGGGGCGCTGCGGTTCTCCACGTATTGCTCGGCCTCGTTTGTTTCGCCCAACGGCCTGGTGATGACCAACCACCACTGCGCCCGGCAGAGCGTGACCGACGTGACGAAGCCCGGCGAAAAACTCATTGAAGACGGCTTCTTCGCCGCCACCCTGGACGAGGAACGCGAGGTGAAAGATCTTTACGTCGATCAACTCATCACCATCGACGATGTGACCGACGAGGTCTACGCCGGTCTGCCCAAAACGCGCGACGACGAGGCGCTGGCCGATGCGCGGGAGAAAAAGGTGGAGCAGCTCGAAAAGCGGCTGACGAGTGAGGCCGAGGCCCGGGACTCCTCCCTCGTCGTCCAGGTGATCGCGCTTTACAACGGGGGGAAATATTCGGCCTACACGTTTAAGCGGTACAAAGACGTTCGCCTCGTGATGGCCCCCGAATTGGCACTCGGCTTCTTTGGCGGCGATGCGGACAACTTCACCTACCCCCGCTACAACTACGACGCCAGCTTCTTCCGCGTGTACGACGACGAGGGCGAGCCGCTCGCTTCCGACACGTATTTCCGGTGGAGCAAGGACGGGGCGGACGAGGGTGAACTGGTCTTCGCCGTGGGCAGCCCCGGCACCACCGCGCGCCTGAGCACCGTCAGCCAGCTCCGCTTCGAGCGCGATTACGCTCAGCCGCAGATGCTCGACGTGCTCCGCAAGCGCGCCGCCATCATGGAGGAGTACATCGAGGCGAACCCGGAGAAGGCGGACTCGAACGACGTCCGCAACACGTATTTCTCCATCATGAACCAGATCAAGTCGAGCGAGGGGCAACTCGGCGGGTTGCGCGATCCGTACCTCATCGCCCGCCGCGCTGCTGCCGAGCGCGACCTGATGACGGCCATCGCCGGGGTGGATTCGCTCCAGACGCAGTTCGGCGACGTGATCGAGAAGATTGAGCTGTTGCAGCGATCGAAGGAAGCGATTGCACCGCAGTCGGCGGCCTTCACGCTTTTCAGCACGCAGATCGGCTCGCGCATCCTCACGCGCTCCTACCTCGCCTATATCTACGCCGTCAGCAAGCGACGCGGGGCGCCGGAAGACTTCCTGAAAGACGTGCGCGAGGCGGCGAAGGACCTGGAGGACCTGCCGAGAGAGATCGAAGAGCAGTTCATCTCGGCGCGGCTGGAGGAGATGCAGGCGGCCCTCGGCGCCGACCACCCCACCGTGCGCGGCATCCTCCAAGGCGCCGAGCCAGCGGAGGTGGCGTCTCGGATCGCCGAATCGGCCCTGATCGATTCGACGGGCTACTACCGGCTCCTCGATGAAGGCTACCTCGGCAGCGGCGATCCGAGCGTGGCGGTGGCTGAAGCTATCGTGCCGCTCTTCATCACGCTCAGCCAGCAGCAGTCCAACTTCGAGGCGCGCGAGGAGAACCTGAACGCGTCCCTGGGCCGGGCGCGCTTCGCCGTCTACGGCACCGCCGTCCCGCCCGACGCCTCTTTCTCGCTCCGCATCAACGACGGCGTGGTAAGAGGCTACGCCTTCAACGGCACCGTCGCCCCCGCGTACACCACCTTCTATGGCCTCTACGGTCATTACTACTCGTACGGCGCAGGCTCGGCGTGGGACCTGCCCGAGAAGTGGCTCGATCCGCCTGCCGAGTTTGACCTCGAAACACCCTTCAACCTCGTCTCGACGAACGACATCACGGGCGGCAACTCCGGCTCGCCCCTCCTGAACAAGAACCTGGAGGTCGTCGGCCTGCTCTTCGACAGCAACATCGAGGCGCTCCCGAACGAGTACCTCTTCCTCGACGAGACGGGCCGCGCCCTCTCTGTCGATTCGCGCGGCATCCTCGAAGCCCTCGACGACCTCTACGATTACGACCGCCTGGTGGTGGAGCTGACCACCGGCCGCCTCGTGCCCACCGAGGTCGAAGCCGACGCCGAGGAGGAGACCGTGGGAGGTTGAAACGTAGGCGTGCAGGTGCTTGCCTCAGCGATTCAGCAGAGCGCCCTCACGCATCACTTCAATGATAGCCGGCGTAACGCCTGTCAGGTCGTCCACTGCTGCGAAAACCTCCGCGCCGCGCCCGTAGGCGACCAGCGGCACGGGGTTGCGCGTGTGGCCCTTCGTCGAGAGGTCCTCGATGTTGCCGTGATCGCTGGTGATGAGGAGTAGGTCCTTGGCGGGGTCCAGCACGTCCAGTAAGCCTGTAAAGAAAGCATCAAGGGTGCCCAGCGCGGTTGCGGCACGGTCGAATGAGCGGCTGTGGCCCGCCTTGTCGGTCAGGTAATACTCGAACAGGGTGAAGGCGTGCGCGCGGCTGAGGGCGTGGAGGCGGCGGCCCGCCTCAGCCTCGGCGATGGGCGTGAGGCCAAGGTGCCGGTCGGGCCAGCCGGCGCCGGTGAGGTCGGCGGCGAGGGCGCGGCCCGCCATCAGGTCTTCGTGCCCCCGGATGCGCAGGCCCGCGTCGAGGCAGCAGCGCGTCGTCACCGTCCATCGGTCGCGCTTCTTGACGTACGCGAAGAAGCGGGGGGGGTAGGCGTT